>JBCCNG010000215.1:0-6941 GCA_039025955.1 Cyanobacteria bacterium P01_C01_bin.72
AAGATTTAATACTATTCCTATTTTTTCCTAGAGCATTACGCATTTACCAACGCCGGCATCGATTAGTGTTGGGTCAAGTAGCAGTCAAACAAAAATCGAATGAAATTACCGCAATACCATTGTTATTAGAATAACTAGATTTAAAGACGGGAATCATTACCATTGATGCAATGGGAACACAAACTACCATTGCACGACATCCTGACGAACGAATTTTGTACTAATCGAACTCACGTTTATCTTCAACCAAACTAGGGAAATTTGGTAGCCACCATTGATAGATTTCTTTCCAGGCATTGACTAAAGTTGAAGCTTCCTCTTGAGTATTATTCAGAGTGAGGGGAGTAGATAAAAGTACCCAGAGACAACGACGATCTCGAATACTTGCTTTTCCCTGTAGCCATTTCCAACCATTTTGCCAGTTTAGATCCTGCTGATAACGCTGCTGAGAAAACTGTTTTTGAGTCACATTGCTTAAGCTATGGGGGCTAATGCAGCTTGTTAAATAGACTTGATTGTTGTCTTTTAGGAGAGCATAATGACCTAGATCTTCAATGTACTTAATCGATTTCGCCTTAATTACCTCGGCGCTAATGTCAGTATAATTTTGTAAGTATGTAACCACATCTCCTCTCGTACCTACAAAATAGCTGATTTCCAGGGCGATCGCTGGCTCTACTATAGTAGATTTATACTGTTGACGTGCGGCAATTACTTCTGTCACTTCTTGGTCGGGAATTAAATTCGGGGTAGTGGCGATCGCTTGAGCCGCAGCAAAACTTTGGGGAAACTGGAATTCTGCTACCTGTCGCTTACCTGCGGTGGGCATAAAAAAGGCATAAACTACCGCCAAGCTAATACCGATACTCGTTGCGGCGAATGAATAACTGCGCCATTGGGTTTGATTAATCAACTGCTCACTCCTGAAGACATCTGGTTTATTATCAGCAATAATTAGGGCTTGCTGAAAAACTGAGATTTGCGAGGATATCTGTTATGAAGCTATCAGCTATCAGCTATTAGCTTTTAAGAAAAATAAACTCAATATGTCAAACAACCTTGCACTTGAACTGAAGAAAAAGTCTTGAAACATTTACAGATAGGTGGTTTTGACTTATTTAGCAAGCAATAATTACTCCCAACCAACCCAGATATAAAACATACTCTAACTTTCAACTTTCATCTGCTTTCTTTCTAAGATCCAGTAACAAAAACCCGCAAAAATAGTGATTGCTAGAGTGGAAAAGATCTGTGAACCCTGTGCGCCATGCCAATAAGCAAATTGATGAGAATTAGGAATCAGCAAGGTGAGAATTGCTACTCGCACAACTCCTAATAAGAAACCTAGAGCGATCGCCATAAGCGGAATCAAGCGTTTTTCCTGTTTAGATAATGGTGCTAAGGCAATTAATAAAAGGGAAAACTTAAGCATCAGCAGCATCATCGGGATACCTGCACAGGGATAATCGACGATCGCCTTAAACCTGCCTAATTCTGGCAAAGTTAATAATACTTGATTCCCCTGACTCGCCACCTCAAACCCAATGTAGTAGAGGAAATAAGTTGCTAGCTTGGCATTAAGAATCGTAATGTGAATGGTGTTATCAATCAGATGTCCGATGACACCTTCGGGGAAGAACAAAAACCAGATAAAAAATAGCTCCTGTTTGTATTGAGCCAATCCCTTAAATCCTGAAGCAATTAACGCTAAGGCGATCGCCATTACCAAAGGAAACAAAGGCAACAGGGTAAATTCAAACCAAAACAGATTGAGGATTTTAGCCAGAATCAAGCCGAATAAAAATAGCCCTAAACAGCTAGCTATTGGTTCACTACGATACTGAAGCTTCGATCTCTTGCGCCACAATAACCAAATAATTGCACTCCAATAAAAACAATCTGTAGCAACAGCATCAAGATCCCCCGTCGTTTTCCAGCTTAACGTCAGATAAAGTATTGCTATTCCCCCCAGACTATAAAGTAGCCACAGGCGATCATCTTTTACGTAATTATTGCCGTACATCGATCTGTTTTTGCTTCAGTCTAGAGTTAATTCGATACTACTCTAAGACATACAAAGCTTCTCTGTCATGCGCTTTGATCGTCAGCACTTTCTCTCTATAGCTGGAGAATAACTTGATTTAAAGGTTTTAAGGCACTCGTGTCAGGCAGCAAGCATTAAAAGTTTATCCCTGATTGTGCCAGTCGGGGATTTCTTTTTGTCGCGATCGCGCCACCACTAAGGCGTTATCATTGACATCATGGGTCACAACTGAACCTGCGGCGACGGTAACATTTTCCCCCAGGGTAACAGGAGCAACTAAAACGCTGTTTGAGCCTGTTTTTGTCCCCTGTTTAATCACTGTTGGGTGTTTTTGTTTCCCGTCATAATTAGCCGTAATTGTTCCCGCACCAATGTTAACGCGGTCCCCCAAGGTAGCATCCCCTAAATAGGATAGGTGTGCCATGTTAGTATTCGCGCCAATAGTAGTCTTCTTAATCTCCACAAAGTTGCCGACACGACAGCTTTCTCCTAGCTTGACCCCTCCCCGAAGGTGAGCATAAGGACCAATTGTGGTGTTAGCAGCAACTTCAGCATCACTCACTACCGAATATAAAACCGTTACGTTTGCCCCGATCTGGCTATTATCGATTAGGCTACCAGGTCCAATGCGGCTTCCTGTGGCGATCTTGGTCTTACCCCGCAGGTGGGTTTGGGGTTCGAGAATCACGTCAAGTTCCAGCTCTACCTGTTCATCAATCGTAATGCTGCCAGGGTCGATCATGGTCACTCCTGCTTTCATCCAGTAACTTTTAATTCTTGCCTGTAAAATATCGTAAGCGGCTGCTAGCTGCTGGCGATCGTTAATTCCCTTGGTTTCGCGGTAATCTTCCGCATCATAAGCCATTACAGGACTCAAATAGTCTACTACTTCCGTGAGGTAATATTCTTGCTGATCGTTGTTAGTTGATAGTTTGGGTAAAGATGCCGCTAACTGCTGCCAATTAAAGCAATAGATTCCTCCATTTACTCGACGATTTTGCTTTTGTGCCACGTTGCAGTCTCGGTCTTCAATGATATGGCTGACCAAATTATCGCTGTGACAGAAAACTCGCCCGTATCCTTGAGGATTAGGCAGGTTGGCGGTTAACAAAGTTGCGGCATTTTTTTTGCTTTGATGAATTTCTACTAGCTCTTGGAGAGTTTCGGGACGAAGTAAAGGGGCATCACCATTTAGCACCAGGATATCTCCTTCATATCCCGCCAGAGAAGGCAATAACTGCTGTACAGCATGACCTGTACCTAGCTGCTGAGTTTGCTCAACAAATTCTATTCCCTGACGGTGACTTAAAGCTTCTTTGATCTGCTCACCCTGGTAACCAACAATCACAATCTGCCGCTCAAGTTTGAGTAGACGACAACTATCAAGTACTCTTTCAACTAGCGATCGCCCTGCTAATGTGTGCAAAACTTTGGGTAAATCGGACTTCATGCGCGTACCGCGTCCTGCTGCTAAGATTGCTACCGCTACCATGGTTTTTTGTAGTTAATTATTTGTGGTTTATTACTGATTAGACCTCATGCATAAATAAGAAGCTAATTACCTCTTACCTCTTACCTCTTACCTCTCAATAAGACAGTCAGTAATCGTTATGGCAATCAGTCTAGTAAATTCGATTGGAGTATAGCTTTTCTTTAGGCGCTTGTGCAAAATTTAGCTTTGGTATCAAGTGGTTTTTCTCAATGGTTTTTCTCAAGAATTTTTTAAGTCTTCCAGGGGGCTAGTAAACATCGCCGTATTTGTCTCTACTTGAGGAACGATTAGGCAGAAAAGAACTAAACCAGTCACCACCAGTATTTTTTTTAATTCCTCTTGAATGCCATAGCTAGCAGGGTGTTTAGTTGAATTACTCCTACGGGGGAAAGATAAGAGAGCGATCGCGATCAATCCCAGGGCGATCGCCAGATAAAAAGTTGAGTTCATCCAGACACTGACAATAGCCGTCAAAAAAATAATGCCAACGAACCAGTAATAGCGAGAAATCATTAATCGTAAATTGGAGAAAAAATTATTAAGCGGGATTGCTCCTACTATACTTCTCGGATTTCTCAACGACATCAGAATATATCCTTATGTACTTGTTTACTTCGGTTCTAACATATCAAACACCAAAAAAGCGTCTGATTATTACATCAGCAACGCCGATTTTAGGTTAAATTAGCTACGAGAAAATTTCCATCTCTTAATAGATCCTGAAATAATTGTATATGTCACAATGATTAGCGTTAATCATGACTTGTAGTTAAGCAATTTATATTTAAATGTAAACATGGAACCGCTCTATCAGTATGCTTGGCTAATTCCCGTTCTGCCTTTGATTGGGGCAACGATCGTCGGGATTGGTTTAATTTCCGTTAACAAGGCGACTAATAATCTGCGTCAGATCGTCGCTGTCTTTATCGTTTCCATTATTGGGGCAACGATGGTAATGTCCTTTGCTATTCTGTGGAGTCAGATTCACGGACACGAAGCCGTTACCCGCACTATTGAATGGGCTTCAGCGGGAGACTTTCATCTCTCAATGGGCTACACCATTGATCATTTAAGCGCCATGATGCTGGTCGTTGTTACCACCGTGGCATTCTTAGTCATGATCTACACCGATGGCTATATGGCTCATGACCCTGGGTATGTGCGCTTTTATGCTTATTTAAGCATTTTTAGCTCATCGATGCTCGGACTAGTAATTAGCCCCAACCTCGTCCAAATTTATATCTTTTGGGAATTGGTGGGAATGTGTTCCTATCTCCTAATTGGCTTTTGGTATGATCGTCAACCCGCAGCAGATGCCTGTCAGAAGGCATTTGTCACTAACCGCGTGGGTGACTTTGGCTTGCTTCTAGGGATGCTGGGGCTTTATTGGGCAACAGGTAGCTTTGAATTTGGGGTAATGGGTGATCGCCTGGGAGAGCTAATTACAACTGGTTCTATCAGCGCCTTTCTCGCTACTCTATTTGCGATCTTAGTCTTTCTTGGTCCCGCAGCTAAATCGGCTCAGTTCCCGCTTCACGTCTGGCTACCAGATGCGATGGAAGGACCAACTCCCATCTCGGCACTGATTCACGCGGCAACAATGGTGGCGGCTGGAGTATTTTTGATTGCGCGGATGTATCCCGTCTTTGAAAATGTCCCTACGGCAATGAATCTAATCGCCTGGACAGGAGCTTTTACGGCGTTTCTGGGGGCAAGTATTGCCTTAACTCAGAATGATATTAAGAAGGGTCTGGCGTACTCCACCGTCTCCCAACTAGGTTACATGGTAATGGCAATGGGAATCGGTTCATACAGTGCTGGTTTATTCCACTTAGGAACTCATGCTTACTTCAAAGCAATGCTGTTTCTGTGTTCTGGTTCGGTAATTCACGGTATGGAAGAAGTGGTGGGACACAATCCTACCTTGGCTCAAGATATGCGCTTAATGGGTGGTTTACGTAAGTATATGCCCATTACGGCTGGAGCTTTCTTTATTGGTAATCTGGCTATTTGTGGTATTCCTCCCTTTGCGGGCTTCTGGTCGAAAGACGAAATTCTCGGACAGGCATTTGAAGCCAATACAGCCCTCTGGTTTGTGGGTTGGGCTACGGCTGGTTTAACTGCCTTTTATATGTTCCGCATGTACTTTATGACCTTTGAAGGAGAGTTCCGCGGTAACGATGCGGCGATTAAACAGCAAATAATGGGTGAAGCTGGTTTAGCCTTTGGCCCTGGGGCAAAAGATGCCGCTGAAGATCATGGACACAGTGAGTACCCTCATGAGTCTCCTCTAACGATGGCATTACCTCTGTTAGTTCTCGCCGTACCTTCTACCCTAATTGGTTTATTGGGTAAACCTTGGGATAATCACTTTGAAGAATTTATTCATGCTCCAGGAGAGATTGTTGCCGAAGCAGGGGCATTTGACTTCGAAGAATTTTATACCATGGCTGGGTTATCAGTGGCGATCGCCGTAACAGGAATTATCGTTGCTCTCTTGATGTATCGCACCAAAGCGATCAAACCTAGCAGCATTGCCCAGAAAGTTCCTGTTTTATACCGCTTCTCTCTCAACAAGTGGTATTTGGATGAACTGTTTAATAAGGTATTTGTCATGGGTATTCGTCGTCTCGCTCGACAAATCATGGAAGTTGATTACCGTGTCGTCGATGGTGCAGTCAATCTCACTGGTTTAGCCGCCGTACTCGGTGGTGAGGGATTGAAATATCTAGAAAATGGTCGCGCTCAGTTTTATGCCCTGATTGTCTTTGGTGCAGTTTTGGGTTTTGTAATTGTCTTTAGTGTGGCTTAAGTTAGCTTTTAGCCTTTAGCTATTAGCTATTAGCTTTTTCAATTCCTGCGATCGCTTTCTAAGAGGGCGATCGTTTTTTATTGAAGGTGAGATTAAGTAGGGCTTGCTGAAAAACTAGGATTTGATGAGATATCTGTTTAAAAGCTCTCAGCTCTCAGCTTTTGAGAGAAAAGAGCATTTTATTGCTCTAAGTACCATAAAAATAACCTCCTATAATCTTTAGTCCGCTCTAACTGTTTTCTTGTAGCGTGAGTTAAGACAAAAAAAAGGGTGAAATCAAGCATCTCTAAATCTGTGACAAGGTTGATTTAAAAGACTATTCACCCTAGACGAATTATAACTATATATTTCCGTTGACTGCTCAAAAATAGCTAGTACTGCTTCGCTTAAGTAGTAGGTAGTAGGTTAGATACAGCATGGGTTTGAGATAAATTGAATGGTAACTCTATTTACGCCCATGTCCACTAGAATCATCGATAAGCTGTTAATCATTTAAACCCTATCCCCGTTACCCTATCACCTCGTCACCCCTTCAGCTACAACAAGCAAATTAGATGCGTGACAGCTTACTTCTAGGGTGATGAGTCGTCCGC
>JBCCNG010000216.1:0-6913 GCA_039025955.1 Cyanobacteria bacterium P01_C01_bin.72
ACAGCAATATGGCGATCGCTTTCGCATTGTGCGCGCAAATTCTGGTCAGTCGGCAATTGAAGCTTTGGAACAGCTAAAGGTGCGTAACGAAACCGTCGCTCTACTCCTTACCGATCAAAGAATGCCAGATATGAATGGCGTGGAGTTTATCGAGCAGGCTGCGCCAATGTTTCCTAAAGCGAAACGAGTTTTGTTAACGGCATACGCTGATACTAATGCCGCTATTAAAGCAATCAATACTGCCAAGCTAGATTATTATCTACTCAAGCCTTGGGACCCCCCTGAAGAAAAGTTATATCCCGTTCTCGATGATTTACTAGATGATTGGCTCGCAGTCTACCGTCCTGCATTTGAAGGTATTCGGGTAATTGGCGATCGCTGGTCGCCCTGTTCGCACAACGTTAAGGATTTTTTGGCGCGAAATCAAATTCCCTATCAGTGGTTGGATATAGAAACCCAGGCAGAAGCTGGCAAACTGGTTAAATATGCTACCCAGGATGAACATCCACCTAAACTCCCCCTGGTTTTGTTTTCTAATGGAGACAAACTAGAACAGCCAACCAATTTACAGGTTGCTGAAAAAATTGGGCTACAGACTCAGGCGGAAAAGCCTTTTTATGACCTGGTGATTGTCGGTGGCGGACCCGCTGGCTTGGCAGCGTCAGTCTATGGAGCGTCAGAGGGTCTAAGCACCGTCATGATTGAACGTTCTGCTCCTGGAGGACAGGCTGGGTCTAGCTCGCGAATTGAGAACTATCTTGGCTTTCCCGTGGGTCTCAGTGGTGATGATCTGGCGAGACGAGGAGTGACTCAAGCTAAACGGTTTGGGGTGGAAATCTTAACTCCTCAAGAAGCGGTCAAAGTCAGAGTAGAAAATTACTATCGTATTATTACCCTCGCCGACGGTAGCGAAATTAGCTGTCATGCATTACTACTGGCAACGGGAGTATACTGGCGCAGGCTAGATCTGCCAGGATGCGGTCGTCTGACGGGAAGAGGGATCTATTATGGTGCAGCGAAAACTGAAGCGATCGCCTGTAAAGATGAGCATGTTTATTTAGTTGGTGGCGCTAACTCAGCAGGACAGGCGGCAATGTACTTTTCTAAATATGCTGCTAAGGTAACGATGTTGGTGAGAGGAGAGTCTTTAACCAAAAGCATGTCCCAATATTTAATTGAGCAGATCGATGCTACGGATAATATTGAGGTACAAACATACACTGAAGTTGCTGAGGTACACGGCGAAAGCAGTCTTACAGGTCTAACTCTACTTTATAACCAGACAGGAGTAACCGAAAAGGTGGAAACCAAATCACTGTTTATTTTTATTGGTGCTAAACCTGAAACTGATTGGCTTGAGGGCGTGGTTGCCAGAGATGAACGGGGCTTTATTTATACAGGAGCAGATCTCCAAAAAAGCGAAAATTTCCGCGGCTGGAATCGCGATCGCGATCCTTTTTTACTAGAAACTAGTGTTCCTGGCATTTTTGTCGCGGGAGATGTACGCCACAATTCCGTTAAACGAGTGGCTTCGGGAGTAGGAGAAGGTTCGATTGCTATTATGTTTATTCACCGCTACCTAGCGGAAGTGGGGGTGTAGATAATAGTTATCTGGATCACAATCTAAAGAAACAAGAATCTCAAACAGTTGCACATCACGCTCTGGTTACCTAGTAAATATTTCTTCTCTCTCAAAACCACCAATGACAAGGAAAACAGAACGAGAAAAGATGCTGGACAACGAGCTATATCTGGCAACAGATCGGGAACTAGCGACAATGCAGCTAACAGCCCAGTCTTTACTCTATGAGCTGAATTCTTGTCCTCCTAACGAGGTAAAAAAACAAAAAGCGATTATTCTTCGCTTATTTGGCAAAATCGGTACTAATTTTACTGTCAGACCTCCCTTCTATTGTGATTACGGTTGCCATATCTCTGCTGGCGACAATCTATACATTAATTACGACTGTACGATTCTTGACTGTAATCGAGTTTTGATTGGTAAAAACGTACTACTTGCACCCAAAGTGCAAATATATGCGGCATATCACCCAACAGATCCTCAACTTAGACTATCTGGAAAAGAATTGGCTGCAACGGTAACTATTGGCGATAATGTCTGGTTGGGCGGCGAATTGTTTGTCCTGGAGTTTCTATCGGCTCAAATGTATCGATTGGAGCAGGTAGCGTGGTGACTAAAAATATACCCAATAATGTGGTGGCGGTGGGCAATCCCTGTCGTGTAATTAAGACTGTTTGATCTTTATATCCAAGAAATTAATTTCTTGGTGCATTGAAACTAGGGTGAAATAGCCCTGTACCTAAAACAAATGAACTAGGAGCAAAAATTGCGTTATTTTAAAGAATAAGAATTTACCTAAACTTAGTTTAAATGAGCTTATTCAACCTGCAAGCGCCCTTTGAACCAGGGGGAGATCAGCCCGAAGCGATCGCGCAATTAACCGAGTCTTTACAGCAAGGAAACCGTTTTCAAACTTTGTTAGGGGCAACAGGTACAGGTAAAACTTTTTCTGTGGCGAACATAATTCAAAATGTGGAGAAGCCAACCTTAGTCTTGGCGCATAATAAGACTTTAGCCGCCCAATTATGTAATGAGTTACGGCTATTTTTTCCTGACAATGCCGTCGAGTATTTTGTCAGCTATTACGATTATTATCAACCAGAGGCGTATATTCCCGTCAGCGATACTTATATTGAGAAAACAGCCTCGATTAACGACGAGATTGATATGTTGCGTCATTCAGCAACGCGATCGCTTTTTGAACGCAGAGATGTGATTGTGGTGGCTTCGATTAGCTGTATTTATGGCTTGGGGATGCCAGCAGAGTACCTCAAGGCGGCTGTTCCCCTCAAGCTAGGCATGGAGGTAAATCAGCGGGAATTGCTGCGAGACTTGGTAACGGTACAGTATTCTCGTAATGATATTGAATTGGAAAGAGGACGTTTTCGGGTTAAGGGAGATGTGTTAGAAATTGTCCCGGCTTATGAGGATCGGGTGATTCGAGTGGAGTTTTTTGGCGATGAGATTGAAGCAATTCGCTATGTTGATCCTGTCACGGGGGAGATCTTACAGAGTATGAACGGGGTAAGTATTTATCCCGCCCGACATTTTGTTACTCCCCAGGAAAGATTAGAGGCAGCCTGTCTGAATATTCGCCAGGAATTGGAAGGGCGGTTAGTTGAACTGGAAAGTGAGAATAAGTTACTCGAAGCCCAAAGATTAGAACAACGCTGTCGTTATGATTTGGAACTGTTGCAGGAAGTTGGCTACTGTAACGGGGTTGAGAATTACTCTCGTCATTTGGCGGGGAAAAAGCCTGGCGCACCACCAGAATGTTTGGTGGATTATTTTCCTGACGACTGGTTGCTAGTGGTAGATGAATCTCACGTTAGCGTACCCCAACTGCGAGGGATGTATAATGGCGATCGCGCGCGCAAAAAAGTTTTGATCGATCATGGTTTTAGACTACCTTCAGCGGCGGATAATCGTCCCCTCAAGTCGGATGAGTTTTGGCAGAAGGTGAACCAGTGTGTTTTTGTTTCCGCTACTCCTGCTAAATGGGAACTGGAAAAGTCGGCAGATCGCGTCGCACAGCAGATTATTCGCCCGACAGGGGTAATCGATCCCGAAATTTTGGTACGCCCCACAGAAGGACAGGTAGATGATCTCTATGGGGAAATTCATGCAAGGATAGCCAAAGGGGAAAGAGTTTTGGTGACTACCCTGACCAAGAAGATGTCGGAAGACTTGAGTGAGTATTTTGCCGAACGAGATCTGAAGGTGCAGTATTTGCATTCGGAGATTAAATCGATTGAACGGATTGAAATTTTGCAGTCTTTGCGTCGAGGAGAGGTTGATGTTTTAATTGGTGTTAACCTCCTGCGGGAGGGTTTGGATCTGCCGGAAGTCTCCCTGGTAGCAATCTTAGATGCTGACAAAGAGGGCTTTTTGCGTTCGGAAAGCTCAATTATCCAGACTATTGGTAGGGCGGCGCGACACGTCGAGGGACAGGCAATTTTGTACGCTGACAATATGACCCAGAGTATGGCAAAGGCAATTGAAGAAACCGAAAGAAGGCGTAATATCCAGATCGCCTACAACAAGCGGCATAACATTACACCCAAGCCGATTATTAAAAACGAAGAGAATTCCATTCTGGCTTATCTCGATATTTCCCGTCGTTTGAATGCCGAACAGTTGGAAGAGGTTTACGAAAAATCTTACGATTTGCCCTTAGAAAAAATTCCTGCCCTGATCGAACAGCTAGAAGCCAAGATGAAAGATGCTGCTAAGGAAATGGAGTTTGAAGAGGCCGCTAAATATCGCGATCGCATTTTGAAGCTAAGAGATCGATTATTGGGCAGAAGCCAGCGCTAAATTATTTATTTGTAGAGAAAAACAAAACTTGATTTAGTTCTCTACTTGCTTTAGCGGTCTTCTTTCTTCCAGGCTACATTCCGCTATTTAAAAGAGCGAAAAATGATTAAAAACGTCTGATGTGAATTAAAAGCCTTAAAATTCGTTGTTGACAATGTAGATTAAGTGCAAACTCAGGTTAACTTATGCTTTCATTCATTGAATTAGCGAAGATCTTGGAAGCTGATAGCTGATAGCTAATAGCTAAAAACTAGCTAATTTGAACGAAGCTAATTCACATTAAGCGTATTAAAATATAGCTAAAACAAAGCTAGAGAGCAAACGAGGACGCAATCAATTCAGCAATAAGGGTCAAGAATTAGGAATGGAGTAATTTGTGGAACTAACAGCTAAGAGTCGAGTCGCGATTTTGCTCCAAGATGGAATCAAAGGTGTACATGGTAAAACAGGACTGGCTTTTCTCCGCTATAGTCCTGCTCAGATCGTGGCAGTAATTGACTCGGCAACAGCAGGAGAATCCCTGGTTAAGTTGACTCAAATTGAGCGAGAAGTTCCTATCGTTAACAGTACCCAGGCGGCTTTGGCTTATCAACCCGACACGATTTTAATCGGCATTGCTCCTTCTGGGGGAAAGCTACCGACCAAGCTAGAGTCAGAAATAGCGATCGCCATTAAGGCAGGTCTTTCTGTAATTAACGGTTTACATACTCCCCTCCAGCCATTATTCCCAGCTCGACCACCAGGACAAGAAATTTGGGATATTCGCCAAGAGCCATCTGGTTTACGTATTGGCAAGGGTCAAGCCCAACAGCTTACCGATGCTAGAATCCTTACTGTAGGAACTGATATGGCAGTAGGCAAGATGTCCACTAGCCTCGAACTGCACCGTGCTGCCATTGCCCAAGGTCTCAAAGCCAAGTTTGTCGCCACGGGACAGGCAGGAATTGCGATCGCAGGACAGGGAATTGCACTGGATGCGGTACGGGTAGACTTTGCCGCAGGAGCAGTCGAAAAAACCGTTTTGGAACAGGGGAAAGAACAAGAGCTAATCATTATTGAAGGGCAGGGTTCATTACTCCATCCAGGCTCTACGGCTACCTTACCCTTGATTCGCGGTAGTCAACCCACGGGCTTAATTTTAGTTCATCGTGCAGGAGCTAAACATATTCGTGATTTACCTGACTTTGTGATTCCCCCGTTGCCAGAGGTAATTCAGCTCTACGAAACAGTTGCCAGCGCCGCGAGCAAAGGTGTAAAGGTCAAGGTTAAAGCGATCGCCTTAAATACTTCTGGTTTTGACCAGACTGAGGCTGAAGCCATAATCAGCTTAACTTCTGAGCAGACAGGACTACCCTGTAGCGATGTGGTTAGATATGGTGGTGCAGCTTTACTCTCTGCTATCTATTCTGAGTAGTTTTTTTGAGTAGTTGTCTGAATCATGGGAATCCAGTGCAGAATTCAGCACTATTCAGAACTGTATAATTAATTGCTTTTGCTCAACTAACTGTGTTATGGTTACGAGAGTGACGCGGGATAGAGCAGTCTGGTAGCTCGTCGGGCTCATAACCCGAAGGTCGGTGGTTCAAATCCGCCTCCCGCCATTTTTTATGCTCAAAGTGCAGTTCAAGCCGATGACCCAAACCTTCTTCAAATGGAGTCAAGGTTTCGTGACTTACGGGCTGAGAGAGCCTGCTTTGGTAGCAAAAGATACTTAATGTGGAACAAGTAGGCAGGTAAATTATAGAGATGTTTGTAAATCGGTTTTGAGTTGGGAATAAAAATCTTGGTTTTTTGCTAATGTACCCCGGCTCTTGGATTTGATCTCAGACTACTGCTGCTTCAATCAGCGCATCTGTAGCTAGTAAAGGGTCTTATTATCAATGGTAGCGATGGGTGTGTTTCCAGCTATCTACTCTACTCTCTCTCCCCAAGCCTTGATCAAAGGTGTGCTGGTTGAGTATGAATTAGGGACAATCAACCAGTGTTTGTTTTGGCATCGAGGTTTGAGTGATATTTATCTGGTTGAAACAGATGCTCAACCCTACATACTCAAGATATCCCATCATCATTGGCGTTCTCAGTCTGAGATTCAGTTTGAATTGGAGTTTCTCGACTTTTTGCAGCAGCAAGACTTACCTGTTGCCTCTCCCTTAAAAACCCAGTCGGGCAAACTGTGTGTTACGATTCATGCTGTAGAAGGAGATCGCTATGCTGCTCTATTTCCTTTTGCCCCAGGAGAAGTTCCCCAAGGAGATCTTAATGTTATCCAAAGCAAAATTATGGGTCGCACACTGGGCAGAATTCATCAAGCCTCACTAGGTTTTAAGAACCAAGTTGAACGGCAAACTTTGTGTCCTGAATATTTACTTGATCGCTCTTTAGAAACAATTAAACCCTATCTTCGCGATCGCCAAGAAAACTTATCCTACTTATTAAATACCGCCGAGCAGCTCAGACAACCGCTATCTGATTTGGAAGGATCCTCTCCTCTCTGGAGCGTCTGTTGGGGCGACC
>JBCCNG010000217.1:0-6903 GCA_039025955.1 Cyanobacteria bacterium P01_C01_bin.72
ATAATCCCCAACAGGGGGAAATGAATATCCCCAGGGTACGCCGTCTCAACCTCAAAGGACTGCAAAAATGGCCCGTGGAACTAGGGCGATCGCCCAACAGCACCTCGGCAATTGAACTGGATGCGCCTACTGTCTCCCGTCTCCATGCCACCATCAATCCTGACCAAAAAGGAGGATATGTTTTAAGTGATCGCAGCAGCAACGGTACTTTTGTCAACGGCGAACGTCTAGAGAAATCCTCTCAGCTCCAGAAAGGAGACACGATTCAGATTGGTCCCTATGTTTTGCTCTTTACGGGAGAAGCCTTAGAGTTAACCAACGCCACCAATCAAATTCGTCTGGATGCTCATAAGCTGACTTTTGAGGTACAGGATAAAAAAGGCGCAACCTTTACCATCCTCAATAACGTTTACTTAGTCTTAGAGCCAGGACAACTGGTGGCATTTGTCGGTGGCAGTGGCGCAGGCAAATCCACCTTGATGAAGGCTTTATTGGGAATTGCTCCCATATCTTCGGGAAATGTTTATCTCAACGGTGACAACCTACGTAAAAATTGGCCCGTCTATCGTTCTCAGGTGGGCTATGTACCCCAGGACGATATCATTCACCGTGATCTCACAGTAGAAGAGGTTTTGCGCTGCGCCTGTCAGCTACGGCTGCCTCCAGATACCAATATTAGCGAGGTGATTGGCAATACCCTAGAGCAGATTAAGCTCTCCCACGTGAGGAATACTCTGGTGTCTCGTCTCAGTGGTGGTCAACGCAAGCGCGTCAGTATCGGCGTGGAGTTGCTGGCAGACCCTAAGCTATTTTTCTTAGATGAACCAACTTCAGGCTTAGATCCTGGGTTAGATAAAGAGATGATGCAGCTTTTACGTGAACAGGCAGACCGAGGACGCACGATCGCCCTAGTAACCCATGCAACGGATAATATTGGTGTTTGCGATCGCATTGCCTTTATGGGACTGGGGGGCAATCTTTGTTATTATGGGCCGCCAGAACAAGCTCTCTCTTTTTTCCAAAGTAACGGCGGTAATTTTGAAGATGAATACTTTGGTGATTTTGCCGATATTTATATCGAATTAAACAAGGGTAAAAACAAGCAGGCGATCGCTGAACGAGTTAGCTACTGGTCAGAAAAGTACGCTAAGTCTCCAGAATACAAGTCCTACATCCAAAACTCCTTGAGTCCAGGCAAAGAAAATCAGCAGGCAGCCAAATCTAACAGTGCCAAAACAGGAATCTCTGTTATCGCCCAACTTTTGTTACTCTGCCAACGCTATTGGAAATTAGTTAATCGGGATCGCACCAGCCTGATTTTGACCCTACTAGCTGGACCAATTACGATCGCTCTGACTGGCTTACCCTTGAGAAATGAACAGCCTCTAAGCATAGTTGACCCTCCTAGCATTACTCAAGCTTCCTTGGCTCTTCGTCTTCTCTTTATCTTTAGCTGTATCGCCATTTGGATTGGCTTGTCCAATGCAGTTCGCGAAATCGTTAAGGAAGGAGCAATCTACTTTCGCGAGCGACTGCTTAACCTGAGACTCCTGCCTTATCTAAGCTCGAAACTCATTATTCGCGGTGGTCTGGCGTTAATACAAACGCTGTTAATCTCTGCAGTAGTTTTACTAGTATTTGACGTACCCAAATCAGAATTAATTCCCTGGTCGGTAGGATTTATAATAACTACTTTTCTAACTTTGCTGGCTAGCACTAGCTTGAGTTTAATGCTGTCGGCGTTAGTAAAGACAGAAAACGAAGGCAACGGAATTTTACCTTTAGTTATGATTCCCCAAATTATCTTTTCAGGGGTTTTATTTAATCTTGAAGGATGGTCTAGCAAACTATCTTGGCTAATGCTTAGTCGCTGGTCAATTGGTGCATATGGTTCTTTGGCAGACGTTAATGCCATGGCACCTCAATCGAATTCACTTTTGACCCCAGAAATTTTAAATGAAATATTTCAGCCATCTAAAGTATACGAAGCTACCTGGGCAAACTTGGGACTTAACTGGGGGATTTTGCTGCTTCACACCTTGATTTACAGCATAATTGCCCTGATTATATTACGGCGAAAAGATATTTTCTAGGTAAGTATTTTCTACTAGAGTTTTTAACCTTTTTCTGCATCTTAAATGAAGTTAGCATGAAGTGTTTAGCTCATTTGAGTTAAGCCATTGACAGTGCGATGAACCGTAGGTTATACATTAATCTATAACTAAGTATTTTCCCTTAAATGAATATACTTAGCTTATCTTGTATATACTCATTATTAATATTTTTTGAAGTTTGATTATCTTAAAAAAAGCTCCTGTTAAATCGCTGGCGGAACACTCAAGTATTTTTACGGCGTAGTTCAAGTAATAGTTCATACTGCTCTTACTTTATCGCTCTGATTCAGAACTTTAAGACTAATTCAAAAAGCAAGTTATGTTAGACAAATTTTCTAGTACTCCAGACTACGCAGTAGAAAAAAAAGGCTATTTAGCTGACGAAATGGTCGCGAATAGAGATCTTCGTTCTCCTGGAAATTTAAAGTTAGCTGAAAAAGAACTTTCCTACAGATTAAAAATAGTTATTTTGTTTGTGCTGGACAGTTTAGCGCTCTGGGTAGGATGGTTAGTTGCTTTTAACCATAGCTGGCGGCAATTTGATTTTAGTTTCATTAGCCAAAATCAAGAGGTATTGAGCTTATTTTTAACTGTCTTGGGATTCATGGTTTTTCTTTTTTCTGCCTACGATTTATATCGCAAGGGAGACAAAAGCCGTAATCTTTCTAACCCAATTAAAGCTGTTTTTTTGGCACACGTAGCCATAGTACCAATTATTCTGAGATTTTATGAATCACAAGTAATTTATCAGTTGATGATTGCCAGTGTCCTGACTATTTTATTAGTCACTTTTCAGCGTTTGACTCTGAGCTGGGTTTGGTCTTACGTACGCCAAAAATACTATCCTCTAAGGCAAAAAATATTATTAATTGGTAATCCAGAAGAGCTAGAGAGTTCTCGATGTTTACTAGAAAGCAGCGAAGTCTATTTAATTGCGGGACAGCTAGATCTTTCTCAGTTTGAAGATGATGAAGCGCTTTACTTGGCTCTAGACCAAATCAATTATAAAGAGCTAGACGAAGTATTTATCTGTTCTTGGGAGGCTGTCAAAGGAGCAGCAAGTCTCTACTGGAAGCTCAGAACTATTGGGGTCAATTGGCGTATTCTGCCGATTAATATCAAGCTGCCTGAGAGACAGGCAGAAATAGCTACAATTATAGGTGTTCCCACCATTAGGTTTGCTCAATCAGCTATTGTCGGCATCGATTTTTTCAGTAAGCGCGTTTTTGACGTTGTGGTCTCTTCTTTGCTGCTGGCAATAATTGGTTTGCCCCTACTAGTCATTGCCATGTTAATCAAGCTCGATTCTCCTGGTTCAATTTTATATCGGCAAACGCGAGTGGGTCTTAAAGGTAATCATTTCAAAATTTGTAAGTTTCGCACCATGGTAGAAAATGCCAGTGAACTACAGCAAAAACTAGAAGAGCAGAATGAAGTTCAAGGCGGAATTCTGTTTAAGATAAAAGACGATCCCCGTATTACACGGATTGGTAAATATCTCCGTCGCTATAGTTTGGATGAGCTACCACAACTGCTCAACGTTCTAAGGGGGGAAATGAGTCTGGTCGGACCCAGACCACTACCCGTCAGAGATGTAGCCAAGTTCTCTCAAGATCATTTTTTCCGTCAAGAAGTATTGCCAGGAATTACTGGTTTATGGCAGGTCAGTGGACGCTCTGATACTGATTCTGATGGAGTATTCGATCTAGATTTTGAATATATTGAAAACTGGTCTTTGGCTTTAGATTTCAAAATTCTGTTGCAAACGGTTCAGGTCGTATTTTTGGCTAAAGGTGCATATTAACGGCTCAATTGAGCAATCAAAACTAAGCTTTGCTGCTTTCCCTTGAAAGCTGCTCACCTTGGTTTTCCCAAAAAATAAATTAATACAGTAAGTTAATCAATTAAGATTTATGGATTCTAATCTACCTCTAGAAGAGCATATAGACTTTAATCGTTATTGGCAGGTCATTAGACGGCACTGGATTCCTGCTAGCGCTACCTTTGCGGGAATAGTCGCTCTTTCTTTGGTTGCCGCCCTAGCATCAAGAGATGTTTATCAAGCCGAAGCCAGGTTAGAAATTAGACCAGAGCAAACATCTAGCTCCGTCGGTATTGATGATGGCAAGCCAGAGGTAAAAAAAACTGTTTTGAGCAAAGATCCTCTGGATACAGAAGCAGAAATTTTGGGTTCGCGAACCATTGTGGAACAGGTAATTGAGGATCTTGACCTCAAGTCTAATCGGGGAGAAACCTTAACCTATAAACGCGCCAGCAAGGCTCTAAATGTTCAGCCAGTCATTGGCACCGATATTTTACAAATATCCTACGAAGATCCTGACCCAGACATCGCTGTTGCTTTTGTCAAGCGAGCAGTGGAGCTTTATGCTGACGGTGATGCTATTTTTAATACGGAACAGGATTTGAAAGATGCTGACTTTATTGAAAGACAACTACCAAGATTTGAAATTGCGGTAGAAGACGCAGAGGCAGCACTACGTAACTTTAAAAATCGCAACGGCATTTCTGACCTTGAAGGGCAAGTAACAGCAGATATTGATTCAATTGCTCAAATAGAAAATCAAATCAATCAGGTTAGCGCTGAGTTAAAAGATGTCAATGCCCGCTACCAAAGGCTACAAAACCAACTGGGCTTGAGCTGGCAGGAAGCGGCAGCAGTTAGTTCCCTTAGTCAATCGGTAAGTGTACAGCAAACTTTAAGTAAGCTCCAGCAGGTAAAGCTAGAGCTGGCTCAAGAGAGCAATATCTTGTCGGACAATGCGCCGCAAATTATCAGTCTCAGAGAACAACAGGCGGATTTAGATGCTCTGTTAAGACGAGAAATAGCTAGCAGTCTTAATCCCCAGCAACAGAAATTAGCTGAGAAGTTTAATATTTTGCGCTTGGGAAATATTGAGCAAAACGAACTAGGGCAGATGGAGGCTTTCGCCGATTTAGGATTACAGAAAGAAGGTCTAGAACAAAGACTAGTATCCCTCAAAAGATCCTACGCCCAATACCAAAGAAGAACCAACATTTCACCTCAACTTCAGGAACAGCAGAGACAGTTAGAACGTAGACTAAAGACAGTTACAGAAGAGTTAGAAAACCTGGAGAGCCAAAAAAATAAGCTTGCCCAGCGTAAGGATTATCGCGTTGACAAGGTAAGAGTTATCTCTGGGGCGGCTCTAGCCGAAGATCCTGTAAACACAGACGGCAAAATTATTGTGGCAGCAGGAGCGATGATGGGTCTGTTGTTTGGTACGGCTCTGGCTTTTCTGTTGGATCTTAAAGACAACACTATTAAGAATACTCAAGAGGTAGAAAGCATGTTTGCCTATCCTCTCCATGGAGTAGTGCCTGATGTGCCTGATCTTAGTCTCAATGGTAATAGAGGACAGCTACGGCTTCCTAGCGCAGATGGAGGCAATTTGCCCGAACAGGTAGTTAGTGAGGTGTCGATGATGCCTCTCAAGGAAGCTTATCAAAACATTCAAGTCAACCTCAAGCTGCTGGACACAGAGACACAAAAAAAAGTAATTGCGATTACCAGTTCCGTCCCTCAAGAAGGAAAATCATCCGTATCGGCAAACTTAGCAATGGCAAGATCTCAGTGTGGTCAGCGAACTCTTCTAATTGATGCAGATATGCGTCGTCCGACCCAGCATAATATTTGGGAAATTCCTAATTCGGCTGGCTTGAGTGAAGTGCTGGCACAGAAAACTCATTGGTCAAAAGTGGTTCAAAATGTCAAACCTAGCCTCGATGTTTTGACTTCGGGTTCAATTCCAAATAATCCCATTGCCCTGCTAGATTCTCCCTATTTTCAAGATTTTCTGGCTGAGATATCTAGCGCTTATGACCAGGTAATTTTCGATACTCCACCAATTATTGGTATTGCTGACACGAAGATTATTGGCAGAGCTGTTGATGGCTTCTTATTTGTGGTTCGTCCTGGGGTAGCAGACTATGGCAGCGCCACAGCGGCAAAGAAAATGCTTGACAGCACAGGACAAAAAGTTTTGGGTGTGATTGTTAATGGAGCTGATATGAAGCGTGAACCCTACCACTACAGCAGCTATTACTATGTCAAAAATAAGTAGAGCTAAATTGTCTGGGAATAGCAATTTTTCCTAACTAGGAAAATAATTGATGCAGTTCTTGGTCACCAGTAAATTGTCAGTTCGTTAACTAATTTGGGAAATAGCGGACTGATTTTTACTATGGTATGGCAGTTCTTCTGTCAGTGAGGTATAAAGGTGCATAGCTCAAACCATGTAGGCAGGAGACAGAGGGCAGGAGGTAGGTGTAACTAACGAGTTAGAGAAACGCTATATCTCTAGTCAATTAATATTGACTGATATTTTTATCCAAAAGCTTCTAGCTTTAGTTTGGCTGGACACCGCTTCGCGGAAGTCGCACCTGTGGAGGGGCTACTTTTTTAGCTTCGCTCAATGTAGCGTTACTGAGTATAAGACTTTGTTTGATTGATCTAATGGCGGAGATGCTGACGCATCAGTGCCGTGCTTTGCACGGTCAGGCGCAACGCGCCCCGCTAATAGCGAGGCGAAGCCCTTTATCTGTATATTTATTAATAACTAAGCTTATATTTTATCAAACTTGCATTTACTCATAATTTAGTCTGCAAACATATTTTTGAGATTTAACTAGTAAAAAATGAAATTATCACTTCGTCCTTGGGAAAATGCTTTTGCCGTGGCATCTCTGCTTCTCTTCTCCCAAGGGTTTTATACTGTTGTTCTAGGTGGAGCAATTGGAGGAGATGAAG
>JBCCNG010000218.1:0-6898 GCA_039025955.1 Cyanobacteria bacterium P01_C01_bin.72
CTAAATCGACAAAGTTACCGCCGTTAACTGGAGCACTGTAACCGTCTACCACTACTTCGAGGTCGCCTTTATTGGTTTCCATCGCTACCGTGGCACGACCCAAAAGCTGAGGTAAATAAGCATATTCGGCAGGAACTTCAAAGGGGTAGCCCACTACCATTAATTCTTCTAAGTCGGTGACTAAATTTAATAGTTCTTTTCTCTTAATATAGGTTGCTTCGCGATCCTTAGTCTCGACAATTTCTTTGAGTTCTCCCATTCCTTCGGTCAACTGATCGATTAGCTTCTCTCCCTGGGATTGACGTTCATCGGGAATAGATGCCAGCAATTTACCACGACGAGCTGAAAGAATGAAGCTGGCATCAGTAATATTACGACCAATATTTTTCCAGCGTTTAGCTCTTAGTTTACTGGAAATACCTTCTAAACTCTTCTGTAGTTTCCGTACTGAATCATTGTCAATCGGTAAGGCATAGCGCAAGATAGCTTGAGGATCAGTAACAGCATCTCCCTGAGCCAAAATAGCCGATGCTTGGGGCTGCCAGCCTAGCATAGCGCCGAAGACAACTACTGTCGCTATAATCAGGGAGACTATTGGATGTTGATGAGGATGCTTTCTCCTAAAAAAGTTATTCTTTTTAATTTTCATAAATTTAATTTTGTCTGAGCGCCTAAATAATGTACAAGAAAAGCCAAAACTACTCAGGTGTGTGATCCATCTAATAACTGCTTTCCGACAATAGATATAGTACCCTCTTGCGGATAGCCTAAGATTTTTCTTTGACTAAATTCCTTGAACAGTAATCGTACAGCTTTTGCGGCAACTCTCATCCTGATAAGTCTGATTGGTTTACCTGCCGCTTTCTCTTTATCAAGATAGCTACCAGGAGTTTGACCAATAGTTGTCTGGGAAGAGGATAAGTTGCTATCCCACAAGTTTTGAAGTTATACCTGGAATGAAGATTGTTAATTTGCCAGCGTTTATCTTTAGCCTACCATCCCGAAAATACTTCAAGAGATGAAATATAAAGACCTGCAACGAAGATTAAAACAGTATCAGGTTGCAGGATTAGTCACTGTTCACCTAAATGCTGCGTTGCCTGTTTTGGAAGCAGAGTATCAGCGTTGCTTACAGCTTGGATTGTCTCAAAGTGATTTAGAAAGATTGGCGGCAATTCAAAACTTTGAGTATTTAGAGCTTATTTCCTGCCTCGAAATTCAGAGTGATCCTCAGAAATTTCCGCTGCGGATTATTCGAGCCAAGGCTTTTGATTTGGGCAAGGTTGACAGTCTGCAAGAATTAAGACTGGCTTTTCCGATCTTTAAAAGCGATCGCTATGACTTTCGGACTAAATTTTCTTGGTCACAGTGCGCTGGCACAATTGATAATTTAACTCAAGATTCTCAGGAGTTCGTCAAATTTAAACAGGATGTCCAGGCTTTCATTTTGGCAATTCAACAGCAAAATTATCATCAGCTTGTAGGAGCAACAGCCGTAGAAGAGGCGTATGACGATTTATCCAGTTATATTAGCTGGTGGAAAGGGGCGCAGTGGGAATATACTTTAGCAACTCAACCTTCAACCCTTGATTTGTTAAAGCGAGCCTGGCTAGAACAATACTTAGCACAGCATGAGTTGAGCCAAATACTAAACTATAGTCCGCTTGATTGAGCCGAATTACGATGCCAACCTGTTATCAACCACGAAATATGACCGAACCTCAAGTTGAAAAGCAAAATAGTCTACAGATAATTATACAAACCTGGAAAGATCAAATTATCTGTTTTTCTCCTCAGGGAGAGGGCTACAGTGCTTATTTTGTTGATTCCCGCGACGGCACATCAGTAAATTATATCCATGCTAGCTGTGATGAGTTACGCCACTTAGGGACTAACTACAACGCTCTGTTTAGGCGGATTAAAGAGAAGTATTACGGCTATCTCAAAGAAGCAATTTTAAATAGTATTAAATACGAGGCAACTAGACGGGTCGTAAAGAAACAGCATCAGTGGATTCAGTCTAGCTACAGCTCAATGATCGAGGAAAAAGAGCTAAGTGCCGAGCAACAGTCAATGGAGATTGAGAAGCTACGGCATATTATTGAGAGACAGAATGCGGCGATCTCCTTAATTAAAGGAGAAAGTGCTGGACACTTGGAGACGATTCAGGAAGAGGCTTTATTAAGACAAAAAGAAGCAGAGATTGAGCGCCAAAATAACGAAATAGCCCGTTTAAATCAACAGCTACAGGAATGCGATCGCGAAATTAATAGTTTGAGATCTGAATTGAATCAAGGACTACAGGAGTTGAAACAAAAGTATAAGGGTCTAATTAGTCAATTCCTTCAAACCAGCGCCAATAAACAGCAGGTTGACAGTCAGAATAAGAGCTTACAAACCTGCAAGAATATTTTCATGAAGGCGCAACGTAAAATTAATCTGTTACAGACAAACAATCAACTATTAGACGAACACAATGAAGAGTTAAAAGGCAAGGTAAAAATGCTGAGGATTTAAGCAGAACAGCAAGATATTACTTACAGCCGTTTTCAGTTGAATAGACTACGTATTTAATTAGCTAGTTCGTCCTCAAGGATACCGCTTCGCATATAGCTATTAGCCATTAGCTTTTTTTGAGTCTACTCATTTGAAAAGCGCAGTAAATTGATTCACTAGAAATACGGTGGCGCTTTTTTGCTTTGCTTGTTAAAACATTGAACATTAAGCATTGAACATTAAATAATTAACCTACTACCTACTACTTACTATCTATTACTTATAAGATACGAGAATTAACTAAACCAACTGTATTAATCTCAATTTTTATTGCTACCAATTATTTTGTAATTTTAAGGCAAATGAGTATCAACACCCAACAGTTTTCGCTTCAGGAAGTTATTCAAAGTTGGAAAAACCGTATTGTATGTCATCCTCCTCAAGGAACAGGTGCAGAAGCTTATCTGATTAATTCCAGCACAGGCGATCGCCTTAAGTATATTGAAGCTAACTGTGATAGTTTGCGCCATAACGCTACTAACTACGACAGGCTGCTGATCGAAATCAAAGGTAAACATAAAGGTATTTATAAAGAAGCTGTTCTCAACACGATTAAATATGAGGCTACTCGTCGAGCTTTTAAAGTGCAGCATGACTGGATTCATGATAGTTATCAAGGCTTAATCAAGCAGGTTAAAGCTAATAACTTTGACCGCCAAATGTTGATTAAAATTGAGTGTTTGAATAAAATGGTTGCTACTCGCGATAGCGAATTAAAACAGCTCAAAAATCAATGTAAAGGCGGCTTGAAAGAGTTGCAAACTGCTTACAATAAACTTAAGCGTCAATATAATCGCGAAGTTAAGCGGCGCGAAAAGTTAGGGACAAGCAATAAAAGTTTGGGTGCTTATAAAGGTCACTTCCGTCGAGCGCAGAAGAAGCTAGCAATACTTAAAACTGAGAATAAACATCTACAAAAGCAAGTTAATTTATTAGAATTTAAAGTCAGAAAAGCAAATTGATTTTTGTCCCCTCTAAGTTATGGGTTTGAGGAAATAACAAAGGTGCTTTACCGCTGCATGTAGTAAAGAGTCAGGAGTCAGGAGTCAAGAGTAAGAAGTTTATTCAAAATAGATGACTATAATTCAAGCAAATAAAAAAGCGATCGCCCTATATTAAAGTGATCGCTCTTTGAATATTTTGTTTCTTTTATTTTAGATTTAAACCCAAAGCTCAGTGCCACATTCAGGGCAAAACTTATTTGTTATGGGTTTAGTTTTACCTCAGTTATTGAAGTTGATAAATTCGGTGCTGGGCTGTTTTTTAGCTGGCAAACCTAACATGTGAGCATTACTTCTGCCAGGAGCAATCATCGGGTAGCAGTTTTCGTCTTTAGTTACCCGAACATCCATCAATACAGGACCATCGTGTGCCAGCATTTCGGCGATGGCATCAGCTAATTCCGCACGTTCTTTGACAATCATGCCTTTGATACCATAAGCTTCCGCTAGCTTGACAAAATCGGGCGCGCCCACTTCCATATTGGAGGAAGAATAGCGTTCGCCAAAAAAGCTCTGCTGCCACTGACGTACCATGCCCTGCCAGCCGTTGTTGATAATTACGGTTTTAACGTTGATATTAAACTGTGCTAGTGTACCTAATTCTTGGGGATTCATCTGAAAACTGGCATCACCACTGATACAGATGGTTTCCTCATGAGGGATGGCGACTTTTACTCCCATAGCCGAAGGCAAGCCAAAACCCATCGTACCCAGACCCGCACTAGAAATCCAGCGACGTGGACCATTTTTAAGAAATTGTGCTGCCCACATTTGATGCTGCCCCACATCTGTCGTATAAAAAGCATGAGGTGCTTGATTATTTAGTTCAACAATTACCTCTTGAGGAGATAAACCCTGTGGTGGCTTGGGGGCAGTTAAGGGGTATTCCTGGCGCCAGTGATCGATCTGATTGAGCCAGGGACGAGTCAAGCTAGGATCAGGCGTAAACTCGGAATCCTTAGAGCGTTCCAACATTTGTTCCAGGACTCGCCGTACATCTCCCACAATCGGCACGTCGGGAGTTCGATTTTTACCCACTTCCGCAGGATCAATGTCAATATGAATTACCTGAGCGCGGCTGGCAAACTCATCTAGTTTTCCTGTAACGCGATCGTCAAATCTGGCACCGACGGCAATTAAAAGGTCGCATTCACTTACGGCAAAGTTAGCGTAGGCAGTGCCATGCATTCCCAGCATTCCTACAGAAAGAGGATTATGCTCATCGAATGAGCCAAGTCCCATTAAAGTCGTAGTCACAGGAAGCTGAAATCTTTCCGCTAGCTCTTTGATCTGACTGTGAGCATCTGAGGCGATCGCTCCACCACCAACGTAAAGCAGTGGCTTTTTCGCTTGGGAGATTAATCTTAATGCAGCAGCGATTTGCCGAGGATTACCTTTAACCGTGGGCTTATAGCCTCTCAGTCTTACTTGCCCTGGCATCACAGGAACATAATCACATTCCTCGTAGCCGACATCTTTAGGAACATCAATCAATACAGGGCCAGGACGACCAGTACTGGCAATATGAAACGCTTCGGCGACGATTCGCGCCATATCTTTAGCGTGACGCACGACATAAGAGTTTTTGACAATGGGGGTAGTAATGCCAAAAATATCTGTCTCTTGGAAAGCATCTGTGCCTATCGCCGCTCTTGTTACCTGTCCTGTAATTGCTACCATGGGGATAGAATCAAGCTGGGCAGTGGCAATTCCTGTGACCAAGTTAGTTGCCCCAGGGCCAGAAGTCGCAAAACAAACTCCGACCTTGCCTGTTGCGCGGGCATAACCATCGGCTGCATGGGAAGCCGCCTGTTCGTGACGCACCAGAATATGTTCTAGATCACCTCTCGCTTCAGAATGATATAGCTCATCATAAATTGGCAAAATAGCGCCACCAGGATAGCCAAAGACGTGCTTCACACCATGGAGGCGAAGACTATCCATGAGGATATATGCACCAGTACGACGCTGAGAGGTTTGAGTTGGTTGTGAACCCTTGGGAATACTTGTAGATACCACGCTTGCTATCCGTATAACTTGCTTATTTTTTATTATTGTAAAATCTGCCGTTCAATCTGTGATTAAAACTAGCTTTAATTTAGGATTTAGCCCTCTAATATAGATTGAATTGTTATCCCTGTCGATATGAAACTGGGAAAATAATACAAAAATATATAGATAAGTCTAATGTGTTCAAGTTTGCTAGTTTTTAGCTATCAGCGTACAAAGGCGTATAGACGTTTCAATTAATTTCCTCCTGGTCTAAGAGATCGCCCAAGTAATCACTCAATAAAACGCGAGTTCTCAATCCTCTGCTGATTATCTGCCAACCCTGACAGGTATCGGGCGATCGCCATATTTCTTGATGGGTTACTTCAGGTTCGGCGTAAAATCCCTGTTCTCCTGCGCCTAAAATACCTGAACTCCAGTGAGTAAAGAAATCGTGACTGACGCGATAGATAGGAAAATTGGCAACTAAGGGCATTCCCCAGCCGTCAATGGCGATCAAACAGCTAACCTTACCACCTCGTAGTTGCCAACCCCAAGCCGCACCAAAACTGCCAACCACTCCTGCACTAAAACCAATCCAAGCAAGAGTCTCTGTTTTGACTAGATTTTGCTGTTCCAGCCATTCTAAAATGGCGATCGCCGAATAGGGTAAATATTCCTCTGTCGGCAAGACAAGACAATTCTGTCTCACTTTACTCTTAATGCCTTGAACAAACTGAGTCGTCATTTCAGGCGGATGAATACCAGGACAGATAACAATGGTCATTTATAGTCGTTCTAATTAATTTCCATACCATACAAGTTATTAGCTCGTAGGTAGTGCGGCGCGTTAGCGCCAGTGTGTGCTTCGCACACCAGAACGCATATGCGTTCGCGTAGGTAGGTAGATAGCAGTAATAGTACGATACTTAAAATCAGATGGTTTCTATTTAGAATGACCATAATGGAGGTCGGGTATTTGTGACAATTTACTGTAAAGATTACACTCAATGCGGCAAGTGTAAGCTCCTTTTCATCGGGTTGTGTGTTTTTTGTCAAATGCTTTTTAGCTTTTAGCTTAATTTGATTAGCTTCATCTCTCATCCCTCATCCTAATAACTTAAAGGACAGATTAATCAGTTAAACTGACTAAACACCTTCTCAACCTCCGCTTCCGTCATCTTCAACATCACCGCAATTTCGATAACTATGCTATTGTCACTTGCTTTGCGATCAAGACTAGCTAACTGGCTGATAACTAGACTGATATATTGTTCATCGTTAAATTCGGCAAAGATCTTTAGAGCTTGTAAATAATAATCTTTAGCCTGCTTCAATTCTGATAATTCTTC
>JBCCNG010000219.1:0-6886 GCA_039025955.1 Cyanobacteria bacterium P01_C01_bin.72
TTAGGTCAGCCAAATTTGCGCTCAGATTTTGACGAGTTGTTGGGGCAGTATAATCCTGGAGATACGATTACTTTCTCGGTTGCAGTTGATGTTCCCCCCAGTTTAGAACTGGCTGACTATAACGGTCTGAATGTTAAAGCAGAAGAGATTGTTTACCAGTCAGAAAAAGTGGATGAGTTTATTAATCAGCAGAGAGAAACCAGAGCTGATCTCGTTCCCGTAGAAGACCGTGCAGCAGAAATGGGAGATGTTTCTTTTATTGATTTTAAGGGAGTATTGCCCGAAGAAGATAATCAAGAGATAGACGGGGGCAGTGCCACTAACTTCCAGGTAGAAATAGCTGAAGGCAAGCTCATTCCAGGAATGGTTGAGGGGATTGTGGGTATGAAGCCAGAAGAAACCAAAGAAGTATCTGTTACCTTCCCAGAAGATTATCCCCAAGAAGATTTAGCTGGTAAACCTGCGGTCTTTAGCATTACCCTTAACGAGCTAAAAACCAAAGAGTTACCTGAGTTAGACGATGATTTTGCTCAAGAAGTTAGTGACGATGAGTTTGAAACCTTTGCTGCTTACAGAGAATCGGTAGAAAAACGTTTTCAAGAACAGGCAGAAGAACAGACTAATAATAATATCAATAATGCGATCGCTGATGCTTTATTAGAACAGAACAACGTCGATCTGCCCGATTCCTTGATCCAGGAAGAAGTTACCAGCGTTTTGACCAAAACCCTGATGCAAATGCAGCAAATGGGCTTGGATGTCAGACAGTTATTTAACTCAGATAACGTGCCAATGCTGCGAGAGAATGCGCGTCCTGAAGCGGTAACTAATCTCCAAAGATCTTTAATCCTGCAAGAAATTGCCACCAAAGAAGGTTTAGAACCCGACCAGGGGGCAATTGATGCCAAAATTGCCGAAATTAGACCTGAACTGGAAGGACAGGATGTAGATGAAGACCGTCTACTAGATATGGTAACTAGCGACTTGCTCAACGAAAATACCTATAAGTTTTTGCGCGAGAAAGCTCAGGTTGAACTTGTGCCAGAAGGCTCTCTCAAACAAGAAGAAGAAGAAACAGAGGAGGTAATAGAAGCAGATGCAGAGGAAGCATCAGAGGAAACTGTCGAAGCAGAGGCAGTAGAAGTGGAAGTAGTAACAGATGGCGAATAGTCCCTAATAGCTTAAATTGCTAGTGGAGAATTATTAAAGCAGAACTATAATTGAGTTCTAAAATCAGGTTCTAAAGGTATTACCTCAATCTTGCCCGAACTTTCTTCACTAGCTGCTTTAGCTTTTAGCTCTTTTATCTATCACTCTTACTTGAGTCATAATAAATGTAGGGTTGTTAGCACTTAACTCAAACTGTTTGCACCCCTTAAAATATAAAAACTGTGACAAATTTTTAGCAAAAACCTATGCTGGAATCGCATTCGCCTTATGGCTTTCTCGTTAGCAAAAAAATGCCTCAAGTAAGTTCTGTACTTACTAGTGGTAACGTTGTCCCGATGGTGGTCGAATCTTCTGGCGTGGGAGAACGAGCTTTTGATATCTACTCTCGTCTACTGCGAGAACGCATTATCTTTTTAGGTACGCCTATCGACGATAAAGTGGCTGATTCAGTAGTTGCTCAATTACTGTACCTTGAAGCAGAAGATCCAGAAAAAGATATTCAGATTTACATTAACTCTCCTGGTGGTTCGGTCTACTCAGGCATGGCTATGTACGATACCATGCAGCAAATTCAACCAGATGTGGTAACAATTTGTTACGGTATTGCTGCTAGTATGGGAGCTTTCCTCTTATCTGGCGGGACAAAAGGCAAGCGAATGGCTCTGCCTAGCTCACGCATTATGATTCACCAACCTTTGGGCGGTGCATCTGGACAGGCTACGGACATTGAAATTCAAGCTAAAGAAATTCTTTATATTAAGCAACGGCTGAACGAGTTGATTGCAGGACATACTGGTCAACCCTTTGATAAGATAGCGGCCGATACGGAAAGAGATTTCTATATGTCTTCGGAAGATGCTGTGGAATATGGCTTGATCGATAAAGTCATTACTAAATCAGAAGCGGCACTCACTCACTAAAAAGCTCTATTGGTAAGAGGTCTATATGTCTAAATACGACTCCCATCTAAAATGTTCGTTTTGCGGAAAATCTCAAGAGCAGGTCAGAAAGCTAATTGCAGGGCCTGGAGTATACATATGTGACGAGTGTGTTGAACTGTGTAACGAAATTCTAGATGAGGAGTTAATCGAAGACGGAGCAATAGTTTCTTCTCCTGCCGTAGCGGGGAGTGGTGAAGCCAAGCCACCCAAAAAGAGAAAGTCGAAAGCAGGGGGGATTGCTTTTGGTGATATCCCGAAACCAATTGAAATTAAGAAGTGTTTAGATGAACACGTAATTGGACAGGAAGAAGCTAAAAAAGTGCTTTCAGTAGGGGTATATAACCACTATAAGCGACTGAGCATTGCCAATAAAGCCAAAGATGCCGAAGATCCCGTAGAGCTACAAAAATCTAACGTTCTCTTGATTGGACCTACAGGCTGCGGTAAGACTCTCTTAGCCCAAACCTTAGCCAAAGTGCTGCAAGTCCCCTTTGCCGTAGCCGATGCCACTACTCTTACGGAAGCAGGTTACGTGGGGGAAGATGTGGAAAATATTCTGCTCAGGCTGTTACAGGTAGCGGATTTAGATGTGGAAGAAGCACAGCGAGGCATTATCTACATCGACGAAATCGACAAGATTGCCCGCAAGAGTGAAAATGCCTCTATTACCCGCGATGTCTCGGGGGAAGGGGTACAGCAGGCGCTACTCAAAATGCTGGAGGGAACAGTAGCCAACGTACCGCCTCAAGGTGGTCGGAAACATCCCTATCAAGACTGCATTCAGATTGATACAAAGAATATTCTCTTTATCTGTGGAGGGGCGTTTGTCGGTCTAGACAAAGTAGTTGAGCGTCGTCTGGGTAAGAAATCGATTGGCTTTATTCAGAAAGGGGATAAGTCAGCTCTCAAAGAAAAACGGACGGCTGATATTTTACAGAAGTTGGAACTAGACGACCTAGTTAAATTTGGCATGATTCCCGAATTTGTGGGCAGAATTCCCGTTACCGCAGCTTTAGAACCCCTAGATGAATCAGCTTTGATGCAAATCTTGACGCAGCCGAAAAATGCGATCGTTAAGCAGTATAAGAAGCTCTTGAGAATGGATAGTATCGAGCTGGAATTTACGGAAGATGCCATCCAAGCCTTAGCTAAAGAAGCTTTCCGTCGCAAGACTGGTGCAAGAGCCTTAAGGGGGATCGTGGAAGAGTTAATGCTTGAGGTGATGTATGAGATTCCTTCCCGGGAAGATCTTCATAAATGCACGATTACAGGGGAAATGGTCGAGAAACGTTCTACAGCCGAGTTGATTCTCCATCCTGCTTCCTATCGTAAGCCAGAGTCAGCCTAGTCTAATTACTGAATAATAATACAATGCCGCAGAGCGATCGCCCTATCTTGATGGAGCAACAGTCGTGTCTTAATTTAACCTGTATATCCTTCATCAATTAGTAAATTACTTCCGTGGGCGGCATCAACCGCTAGCCGATCGCATCTCTCGTTTTCGGGTATCCCTGCGTGTCCCTTAACCCAAATAAACTCAACATCATGAATCTTACAAAGATCTAAGATCTCTTGCCAGAGATCGGGATTTTTTGCCATTTCCTTCGCATTTCTGCGCCAGCCTTTTGCTTGCCATTTTTTTGCCCAGCCTTTGTTTACGGCATCTACTATATATTTAGAATCAGTATGCAGCTTAACCTGAGAATTAGACTTGAGAGATTCTAAAGCGGCGATTGCTCCCATCATTTCCATGCGATTATTAGTAGTAAGCTTATAACCCAATGACAGCTCTTGACGGCGATCGCCATCGATAATAACTGCACCATATCCTCCCTTGCCAGGATTGCCAGTGCAAGCACCATCGGTATAGATAATAATCGTGTCTCCTGAAGTAGTAGATTTAGTTGGCGACTTTGATTTAAGACTGAGTTTTGGTTTGGCGACAGATTTCGTTGCTGATTTAGGCTGAAGATTTTGGACGTAGTTTAATAATTGAGGCAACAAAGATTCTGGTAATGCTTCAACTTCCGCTACGATTTTGCTTTTATAGTCCATTGCCCATCTCAATCAGGTAATTTACGCCTTTTTATGATAGTTGATTTATCGACTAGCGTAGACTTAGATGTTGATTCAGTATTGCCCGAAAAATTGGGTGAGTTTAACAAATGTCCATAGTGATGTTAAAAGAATTGAAATAACGAAGATGCGGATTTCCTGAGAGTTTAGACTAAAAACTGATAGTCACAAAATTTAGCTGCAATAAGTATGCCTACAGTCGATGTGCGCGGGGTAAATCACTACTATGAGTGGATTCGCCATTCAGAAAATTCCGATAAACCTGTAATGGTGTTTATTCATGGTTGGGGAGGCTCAAGTCGCTATTGGCGCAGCACCGCAAAGGCGATCGCTGATGACTTTGACTGTCTACTATATGATCTCCGTGGTTTTGGTCGTTCGACTTTACCGTCAAATCCGCCAGATACAGGCTACGCTATGGAAGATTACGCCGACGATTTAGCAATTCTGCTGGATGCCTTAAATCTCCAGCGAGTATACCTTAACGCTCACTCAATGGGAGCTTCCATCGCCACTTTCTGGCTCAATCGCTACAGCGAGAGGGTACACCAGGCAATTCTTACCTGTAACGGGATCTTTGAATATAACGCTTTCGCTTTTGCGGCTTTTCATAAAGCAGGTGGCTATATAGTCAAGTTTCGCTACAACTGGTTTTTAAAATTTCCTTTTGCTGATCGCCTGTTTATGGCTCGGTTTCTTCATCGTCCCATTCCCAAAAGCGATCGCCTAGCATTTCTGGAAGATTTCTTACTAGCTGATCAAGCCGCAGCAGCAGGCACAATTTATACTTCCGTGAGCAAAGAAGCAGTAACGACTATGCCCCAGGAATTTGCTAGCCTCAATGTTCCCACCTTAATGGTATCGGGAGAAAAAGACATTATTATTCCTGCGGCAATGGGTAGAAAGGCAGCCGCCCTCAACAAACAGATTGAATATGTTGAGCTGCCAAAAACTGCCCATTTCCCCATGCTAGAAGATCCAAACGCCTATCTAAACGCAATTAGCAAGTTTCTGCAGATCGGCAGCGCCGTAACATAAATCAGTAGAGGATTGTTCATTGCTGATAGCTATTTTGATGCCTTGTGATCCTGTAGATAGTTGTTTGCCATAGTTTTTAGGCGATCGCCTTCAAAGATATAATTATCAATTAGCTCTTTCATCTTAATGTGAGGCTGCTTGGCTTTTTGTTGCTGCCTTCTTGACTGACGTTCAGCTCTATTACCATGTCTGGTCACCTGGTTAGCAAGGCGATGTTTACCAAATATGTGTAGCCCAATAGCTGCTGCCTCATCTAACCCAAAAGCAGGCTCTGGCTGACTTAGTTCTTTGAGTTTAAGATTCACTTCTTGCTTTAGTTGGCGTAGCTTTGACTGCGCCTGATTGACACGCTTAAGTTGCTGGCGCACGGATTGAGGATTGTCTAGATTGAGGTAGAGTTGAGCCGATACCTGTTTGATTTGTTGAAGATTAGCCATAATACCAAAATAGAAAATCGCCTTTATTTTAGGCGAGAGTCGAGAAAAGTAGTAGCCTAATGTAGATAGATCTAAAAATATATGGCTGGCAAAAATATTGGTTCGTTTGCGACAAATCCCGATGTTGAGCTAATCCACAAGCTGCAAACAGCTATAGAAAATTTACTTTGGTTTAGTGAGGCAGAGTATCCTTGGCAAATTTACTATTGGCATGATGCAAATATTTTTAGCGAAAATATTTTGCGGCAACAAAATGGCTATGGGACAAGCACTAAAATAGCAGTTCAGGAACTTAATGCTTTTTTTGCTCCTGCGACGAGACAAGAGGCTTGGCATAATGAGGCTGAACAAATCGAAGTTAGACGCTATTTGGCTTTGGTGGACTTATTAAAAACTAGCCTGAGCAATCTAAGAGTTTACTGGCTAGGGGATGTAGAGTTTGATATTTATGTTGTCGGGGAAACTAGCCATAGAGCGATCGCTGGATTAGTAACTAAAGCAGTCGCGACTTAACTAATGCTTGCCGAAAACTGGGATTTGATGAGATATCTGTTTAAAAACTTTTAAACCTCATCCACATAGAAAACTGGAGTTTTGTAAATTGAGCAAATTGAGTACAGCTAATCAAGAAATAGATGATGTTTGATCTGACTTTTCCCGTTAAGTGTTTCGGGCAAGCTCGCAGCCTTCACAAAGGTCGTGTAATTTTAACCAACCACGCCAAAGAACTTGGATTCTAATGGGAGTCTGACGACGATGTTCAAGATATCCTCCCAGATAAGCAACAGCCTCCACTGCCCAAGCAACAGTTAAAATGGTCGGGAGTTTTTGTCTGGTCTTAGCTTTTAAGACTTCAAGATTTGATGATAGTCTTCAACCCGCCAACGGTAAGTGTACCAGCGCAAGATAGTAGAAGCCACGAGGGCATCTTCAACCAGTTCTGTCGTCAGAAGCATCCAGGATCAAGGGGTTTCCCCTTGGGGACAATCGATTTCCGTAGCATATACGGCATCAACTTGGAACGGTTCACGATTATCAAAGCGACTAGGAGTTCGGAGGTTAACTCTACTAAATCTTTCTGCCAGTTTAGTTCTTCTCCCTTGACGATTAGCGGTCGCGGGGACATCGATTTGAACTTCAAATCGAATTGGCTCTGACTCCATTTTGCTCCAGAGGCGTTCGCTGTTTTGGTCTAAACTTCGGTTATGGGCGGCTCTGACTAAA
>JBCCNG010000220.1:0-6876 GCA_039025955.1 Cyanobacteria bacterium P01_C01_bin.72
CAAAATTTAGCCGTTGGTTTTACTGTTTTCATGAATTAATTAGGCTGAAAAATACATCAATAATCTTGCAGAAAGCACTTCTTACTTAAATCAGATACGGTAGAAATTATCGAGTTATGCTTAGTTATTAGTAGCTGATTTAAGTAAGAAGTGCTTTCTGCAAGATTATTGATGTATTTTTCAGCCTAATTAATTCATGAAAACAGTAAAACCAACGGCTAAATTTTGGCAACGATTATTATTGTGGAGTATTGGCGGCATCAATTTGATTGTATTAATGCTGCTTTTTAGTATTTGGCGTACAGGCGATCGCGCTCTAGATTTTGTTGGGAATCTTTTTCGTGTTTCTACCACTGAACCAAGTATAGCCAGCTCTACTTCTATTGCGGAAAGGATGAAAAACATTCAGGAATTATCTACCACTGTACAGACAATTGAAACAGTTGTTCCTGCTGCGGCAGAACGTAAAATAGGAGATTTTTCTTTAGCAACCACCAAATTACTCTACATCGCGCGAGGAGAAATTAGAGCAGGAGTCGATTTGGAAGAGTTAACTCCTACAGATATTAAGGTAACAAAAAATAAAATCGAGATTACTTTACCACCAGCCAAAATATTAGACAGCAAAATTGATGTGCAAAATTCGCGCGTCTACGACTATAATCGTGGTTTCCTCAATTTAGGACCAGATGTTGCCCCCCAACTACAGACTTTAGCTCAAAGTAAAACCTTAGTGAGAATTGTTAATCGTGCCTGTAGTGGAGATATTTTAGAACAGGCAAATATTAGAGCAAAAGAATCAATTATTCAGCTTTTAGGTGCAACTGGAGCTAAAGATATTATAGTCAAAACTACTGAACCAAAATCCTGTAAATTTACTGAGTAAAAGAGGAAAAGAGGACAAAAGCGATCGCCAAATATCAGTATTTTCACTCCTGACCATTATGATTATCCTCCCTAATAATTAGATTGGAAGGTAAATTGAGGTTGGCTAATTATGACCACAAGCTTTGTTACTTGGTACGGGATCATCTGTGTGCTAGTTTTTGGCTACTGGTTTCTCTTATTTTATACAGACGAAAGCACCTCTAAGCTTGATCCAACCTCTTGGTTTGTTTTATTAGTTGCACCATTTTTTTGGCCTATTGTTCTACCGATATCTAGCTGGGAATTGAGCCGTAAAAGCATAGACAATTGGGGACTATAATCATAGTCGTACAAGATTAAACCCCATCCAGTTTGAAATCGGGAGTTTTAAGGATAACTGCTCGTAATGCTCATTAGTGACAAGTTAAGGAAATTTTGAATCTGTCAAAAGTTACATGTAGTGTGTCAATATTTTTTTAACGCTATATTAAGAGTTTAAGATAAGTAGCAATGCGATCGCCAAAAGTATATCGCAAAAGTCACAATTGCTTCTATTACTTAGGACTTACTGAAAAAGTCTGAGTAAGGCAAAGTAGATACGGTTTAAATTAAAAATTGAAGTTAGGAAGAGGAAAACTCAGGAGTAAAAAAGCTGGCTGCCTGACACATTTATTTGAACCAAGCTAAATATTTGAACACTTTACTTCAGAAATTCGAGAGAACCAGATAGCATCATAGTACTCTCGTCGATTTGAATAGTCCCCTACTGCCTCCAAATTCATATATTTCAATTATCCTAGGCTTATTCAGCAAACCCGAATTAGTTTTTATTAGTTTTTGCTCGATTGAGATGCAGGAAGTCTCGGGTTAACTGCCAGATTTGGGGCTGAACATCATTTAGTCCATGATCGCTATCTAGTTCTACTAGCTGTACCTGGGAATGTTGAGCAGCATAGTCTCGACTAACCTGAATTGGCACAACTTCGTCGTCAATACCATGAATAATTAAAGTTGGACACGATCTCTTTAAACCCGACAGGGGATAATTTTCTGCATCTTCTAAGAATTGGTAGTTAAGGGGAAGTTCTTTGCCTGCCCCATAGTGATAAATTGCTAGATAGCCTGAATTACGCCACTGTTCGATTTGAGCAGGCTGTAATCGGGAGTACCAGCTTTGAGGAAAACCAAAAGCAGGAGCTAGTAAAACTAAATTTTGTACCTGGGATTGCTGCTGGGCAACCCAAGCCGAGGTTAAAGCGCCAAAACTAGAGCCAATTAGGGTTATGGGAGTAGAGCGATCAGGAAACGCCTTGATCGTCTGCTGGATCTGTCGGCTTAAAGTAAGCTGGGCAAAGTCTCCCTGGTTGAGATCTAATATTTGTAAATTAAGGTTAATTTCTGCAAAGCGATCGCCCAAGTATTGAGCTTTAATCGATTTTGGACTGGACGCGAAACCATGGAGATAAATATAAGCTGTCATTAGTTAACTGTTTCTGGGACTGGACACTAGGGGCTTAGAAAATAAAGCAAATTGTGTTGCTGGTAAAATAAAAACTACCGTTTTTTCTGTGAATGCGGTTTAGCTGAAAAATTCAATTCAATGATCCAGAAAAATCTTTTATGGCTAACTATCGCCATAACCCTGCTTGGCTGTCAGAAAATAGATCAGTCGCCGACAACCTTGGCAGAAGCCAAAGCAGCTGTATGTAGCTACGAAATTGTCGCAACATATCCCCACGATGCTGATGCTTTTACTCAGGGCTTGATTTATGATGATGGCGAACTATATGAGAGTACTGGACTATACGGCAAATCTTCGATTAGAAAAGTTGATCTGGAAACAGGCAAGGTATTACAGAGTGAAAAGCTGGACGATCGCTATTTTGGGGAAGGTTTAACCCTCTGGCAAGATCGCTTAATTCAGCTTACCTGGGTAGCTAAAAAAGGTCTAGTTTACGATCGCCAAACCCTGGAACAAGTAGCTACCTTTACCTATCCTACTCAGGGTTGGGGCTTGACCCACAACGACCAAGAACTAATCTTAAGCGATGGCTCAAATATACTATATTTTATTGATCCTGATACTTTTGAGCCAGTCAAACAACTTGAGGTAACAGAGAATCAACGCCCCGTTGATAAATTGAATGAACTAGAGTTTGTCAAGGGAGAAATTTGGGCTAACGTCTGGTTGAGCGATCGCATTGCTCGGATTGACCCCGAAACTGGTAATGTAATGGGCTGGCTCGATCTGACAGGAATTATTAATCCTGTTCCCACTCCCCGTCAGGATGCAGTCTTGAACGGCATTGCTTATGATGCTGAGTCTGAGCGACTGTTTGTTACGGGTAAGTTATGGTCTAAGTTATTTGAGATTAAACCCAAGTGCGAGTGATTTAATTAGCTATCAGCTATCAGCCATCAGCTATCGGCGCTGCAAATTTTTCCTAATCAGACCACAAGCGACGGCGCTGCTTCCCTTTGAGCCGTTGATGGGTATCTTTCAATAGCTGGGGAATATTAAGATTTTCGGGGCAGCGGGGCAAACAAGCACCACAGTCGCTACATTTATTAGCCTTCATACCAGGAAACCAGTGTCCTGCATTCTCAAACATGCCGTAGCGATACTGTCCATAGTCTGACATGTCGTAAGCTATCGCTAGGTTTCGCAGCCGTAAAACTTCAGGAATATTAATTTGTTCAGGACAGGGAAGGCATTGATAACACTGGCTGCACAAATCCGTAGCGAGGGAAGTAACTAATTGCGATTTTAGCTGCTTAAACACAGCTTGTTCAATATCTGTCAAGGGATGAACTGCGTCAGCAACCTGCAAGGGATTATCTAGCTCATCTGGATTAGCCGCACCAAGACTCAAGGTTGTAATACGGCGATCGCTTAACAGAAAGCGATAGTTTAATTCGAGGGGAGTAAACGGGGCGCAAAGTGACTCTAGCAGGGGGGAAGGGGTATATAGCTGTCCTCCCTTATCAGCAGGGGAAATAATAAAGATACCCATGTCTTTTGCTGCCGCTAAAGCGATCGCCTGTTGATGACGCTGGAAAAAGTAATAGTAGTGGAGATTAACAAACTCAAAAATATTGGTGTTGATCGCCTCTAAAATTAGCTCTAGACTGCCATGGGTAGAAAAGCCGAGGTGTCTTACTTTTCCTTGAGCCATAGCGGTGCGAATTGCCGTTAAGCAGCCATCAGGCTGGGTTACCCACTCTAGATGCTCCCTGGTGTTGATGCCGTGTAGCGCTAGGCAATCAATATAGTCTGTTTGCAGTCTAGTTAAAGACTCCTCTAGCCATTTAGTCATTTCTGAAGCACTGGGAGTCGGCGGTAGCTTCGTCGTCAGGTAGATATCTTGACGAGAAATTTCTAAGTCCTTTAGTGCCTGTCCTAAGTAAACTTCACTCTGTCCATAGCCTCTAGCAGTTTCCAGATGATTAATGCCTCTGGCGATCGCTGTAGCGATAGTTTTCAGGTAGGTTTGGCTGTCATCAAGGCAACGCATTGTCCCCAAAGAAAACACTGACAATTTAAGCTCGGTACGACCAAACCGCCTGTAACGCATTCAATCTTTTTGATTCTGTTTGACTCTGATAGACTATCTTTCTGGCTGGCTCATAACGGATACCTGAGAGCGAGGACGAAGCCTCTTTATCTTTGCTCCCTATTGCCACCTTTCTTGATTAGTTGCTCTGGACTTAACTCAGAAATAAATTCTTTAAATGCTTCTCGCTCGGCGTTATCCGCATCTCGGTCTACAGGAATTGAGGCATCAGCAATTACTTCTTCTAAGACCCAGATCGGACTGTTGGTACGAATCGCCACAGCAACAGCATCACTGGGACGACAGTCAATTTCTTTGTTCTTACCGTTAACGTTGACACACAGCACGGCGTAAAAGATATCATCCGTTAGGGAATGAATAATGACTTTTTCTAGCTCTATGTTGCAATCGTAGAGCAAGTTTGCCATTAAATCGTGAGTTAGGGGACGGGAGGGGCGATTTCCTTCCAAAGCCTTGATAATCGCATCCGCTTGATCTTGCCCGATGAAAATAGGTAACGCTCTGCGCTCCGAACTGTCTTTGAGTAAAATCATCGGACTACGGCTGGCTGCATTTAAGACAATGCCTGCAACTTTCATTTCAATCATTGATTTAGCCTCTGAAGTAATTAAGATTGGCAGGAGTATGAGAGCGATAGATAGCAAAATTTAAACTTACCTATCATTAAATGTAAAGATGTTTTTAGTATCTTTCAACCTCAAACATGGTCAAAAACTAGAATCATAGTGTTACTGTTTAATCACAGTATGCCTCAGTTTTTTGATGTTGCCTGTACTATTCAGGAAAAAATTATAGTTAAACTTTTTTTAGACACATAAAGATCATAATGTTTACAGGTTTAGTCGAGTCTCTAGGTGTAATTAAGAGTCAGGGGCAGGATGCCTTCGAAATATCTATAGTCAGCCATAATCAAGCGCTAATTACCTCAGATTTAGCGATTGGCGACAGCGTAGCCGTAGATGGAGTTTGTCTGACGGTAGAAACTGTTCTCGCTCAAGGTTTTGTGGCAACTGCCTCACCCGAAACTTTAGCCAGAACAACTTTAGGCAATCGCGATCGCGCCGCTAAATACGTCAATCTGGAAACTTCGTTGCGGGTGGGCAGCAAAATTGGCGGTCACTTTGTTACGGGACATATTGATGGCATCGGCTGTCTACTGGAAGCAGTTGCCACTTCCACTTCCTGGGAAATTCGCTTCGGGATGCCTGCTGACATGGGAGAGCAGTGGCAGGCAAAAATTGGTCGCTATTTAGTCTCCAAAGGCAGCATCAGCGTCAACGGTATTAGTCTCACTATTGCCGACTGTGCCGCCGATAGCAGTTGGTTTTCCGCTGCGGTGATTCCTCATACCTACGCCGAAACTAATCTTAGCTGTCTAGAGTCAGGGAATTTGGTCAATCTAGAGAGCGATATTTTGGGTAAGTACGTTGATCGCCTAGTTTCCCACCGTCTACCAAGGAAGGAACAGCCTGAAACGATTGGCATGTCTTTTTTGGCTGAAAATGGCTATATCTAAGGGATTTTAGCCCTTTTTTTAGGATTCGGAACAGATATCTTTAGCGCAAGAAACTTCGATTATAGCGATCGCCGCATCAGCTTGATACTTGTCGGTGGTAGAGGCAACTCCAGGATATTCGGCATAAATGCCAGCAAAGCCCAGTCCATTGGAGATTAGCCGCGAGTGAGAAGCACGAAAATGTACATTCGGGGGGTTGTAGTCATCAAAGGAAATATACTCTCCTGATTGACCATCGACATTGTGAGTCAAAATCGCATTACCATAGATATCTTCTGCTTCCTGAATTGATGTCCCCACTTTGATGCCTTCTTGGGTTTGGTAGTTATAATTGCTCGTTAAGAGCAGGGTAATGATGTCATCATCGGTAGGTTGAAAGCTGGGCTCAGATTGTTCTGGCTCAGAATCAGAGTCTATTTCAAAGAGAATATAGTATTGCACCAGACCTTGTTTCGTAACGGCGATCGCATCATACTCGGATGTAAAAGCTGGTGTTAATACAAATTCCGTATCGCGATCAGCTATTTGTTTTAGCTGCCCCAAAGTCATACCTATTTTTGCCTGACCAATACCGTTGGGGGAAATTAGAAATTCTGACGCTACATTTTGTTTTCTACTAACTTGTTGTAAATTGCCAGCGGTTTTAGTAGCCTCGATCTGAAGTGAAGTTGTTTGAGACTGACAGGCAAACAGTGTCAAGATACTTAGGAAGATAATTTTATTCATAAAATATGTTTTTATTCTTGCTCCTTCAGGTACTTATCTTATTGCCTTAGTGAGCTTTAGCTGAAACAAAATAGTTCTCAGATACATTACTTAAACCCCATCCACTTTGAAACCATTAGTTTTAACTTGTCTGTTGTTAGGTTAAAGGGAAAGGGGGAAAGGGAAAAGGGAAAGGGGGAAAGGGAAAAGGGG
>JBCCNG010000221.1:0-6875 GCA_039025955.1 Cyanobacteria bacterium P01_C01_bin.72
GCAAACTTGAACGAAGGCAATATACACTAGATGTATTTGTAGTAGCAAAAACAATTATTTTGGCTGAGAACTTTTATTGATAAATCTTGACGATAGTTACACCGTTCTCGTTTACAGCTAATCGCTTTTGACAATATTCCGAATATTACCCTGAATTTCTGACCATTGACGGGGAAAACGATCGCGGGTATAAATTAATAAAGCCTTATTCAGAAAAGTGATCGCCTTGTGGCGGTTTTCTGAGCGCTCTCCTTTGACTCGATGGCGGTATGCTCCACCCATGTTGTTGTTGAGCATTGCCCAGTTGTAGGGAAATTTTTCTAAGGTGTGGATCGAGAGAGCGTTTTCGTAATGAGAAATTGAGCGTTCAATATTGCTACTGCGATCACCATTAACGCGGGATTGAAAGGCATTGCCCAAGTTGTTTTGCAACATCGCCCAGCGGTTAGGATTATTAACCAGAGTGTAAATAGTTAAAGCTTGTTCTAGATGATTGATGGCAATTTCAATGTTTTCGGCTTTATCTCCTTCAATGCGGTTAGGATAAATATCTCCTAAGTTATTATGAGATGCCGCCCAATCTTGGGGATATAACTCTAAAGTATGTACCGCTAATGCGCGGTTGTAGCATTTGATTGCCTGTTCGATATTTTTGCTTCTCTCTCCTCGTATGCGGTAGGAATAAGCAATACCCATGTTGCGCTGGGTATTCCCCCAGATATGAGGATATTTTTCTTGGGTAATCACTTCTAGAGCAAGCTGATAGGTAGCGATCGCCTGTTCGATATTTTGCTCTCGAATACCCAAAATGCGATCGCGGTAGACGTTGCCTAAATTAGACTGGATCATCGCCCAATCTTTGGCAAAGGTAGTGGGAGGATAGACCTTTAACGCCGCTTGATATGCTACGATTGCCAGTTCAATATTGTTGGACTTATCTCCTGCGGGATAGGCGCTAACCAAATTACCAAAGTTGATCAAGTCGTTGGCGATCGCTTTTCCCTGGCTTGGCTCAACGGCGACAATAGTTTTATTTGCCCAGGATTTTAAAATCTTAGTAGTCTTACCATCAAATAAACTTTGATTTTCCCGAATCGCAGCATAAATTTTTGCTGGTGGTACACGGTTCGACACCTGCTGGAGTAAATTCATCAAAAACTCAAAATACTCCTTGCGTCGGCTGTCAGCAGTATTGGTTTTTTCTAGCTGTAATAATTTCTGCGCCAAATTAATCAACCGTTCTGCTGAAGTAATATCCCCTGCTTTAGTAAGTCTTTCTCCTACGGACATGAGGCGACTGATAAACTCTTGGTTGATTAACTCAGGATGAGCGTTGAGAATACTAATTTCCTGTTCTCTGGGGTTGCTTAGTAAAGCGTCAATTAACTTGAGATAAGAAGATTCCAGCTTGCTCATGGGACTAAAAGCCGATTGTAGTTAGCTTTATTTTACAACCGTATAATATAGCGAACTCTTCTTCTCATATCTGTAACCGTGACTGCAAATAAAAAATCATCGCCTTCCGTGGGTAATATTGCCAAACTAGTAGCGATCGCCACTTTGGTCAGTAAGCTATTTGGCTTTGTGCGGGAGTTAATTGTTAACGCGGCTTTTGGTATCGGTTCAGTCAGAAACGCTTATGCCTACGCCTATACGATTCCTGGCTTTCTTTTTGTTTTAATTGGCGGACTGAATGGTCCTTTTCACAGTGCTTTAGTTAGCGCTCTAGCTAAAAGAGAAAAGTCAGAAGCAGCACCAATTGTCGAGACTGTATCGACTTTGGTAGGCGTGCTGCTAATTATGCTCACGGTGATGATTATGCTCTTTGCAGCTAATCTAATTGGCATTTTAGGACCAGAATTAGCTCCAGAAGTTCAAGAGCTAGCGATTCTCCAGCTAAGGATCATGGCTCCGATGGCGCTCTTGGCAGGATTAATTGGGATTGGTTTTGGAACTCTCAACGCCGCCGATAGTTATTTACTACCTAGCATCAGTCCACTATTTTCCAGCGCCGTAATTACGACAGGAGTCGCGGCAATCCTCTGGAGATTTGGCGAACAGCTCAATACACCGCAATACTTTCGCTTAGGAGCGATCGTTTTAGCAGGAGCAACCTTGGGTGGTGCAGTGTTGCAGTGGCTAGCGCAACTAATTGTCCAATGGCGTGTGGGAATGGGAACGCTGCAACTACGCTTTAATCTGAGTACTCCTGGGGTGCTAGATGTCTTTAAAGTGATGATTCCCGCTACTTTTTCTTCAGGGATGCTTTACATCAACCTCAACGTTGATCAATATTTTGTTTCGGGTATTCCTGATGCAGCAGCGGCGATCCAAAGTGCTACCTTTATTTTTATTACTCCTCTCGGTATTATTTCCAACGCGATTTTAGTCCCTTTCTACCCTGCTTTTTCTCGCTTGACTGCCCCTGAAAATCGGCAAGAATTAAAATCAACTATTCGTCAAGGCTTATTTTTGGGGACTCTGAGTATGCTGCCTTTTACTGCAATTTTTATGTCTTTAGCTTTACCGATTGTTAAGCTCGCTTTTGAGCGGGGACAGTTTGATGCCGCAGATTCCCAGTTTGTTGCTTCTTTACTAGTGGTTTATGGCTTCGGTATGTTTTTTTACATGGGTAGAGATGTACTGTTAAGAGTATTTTATGCCTTGGGAGACGGTACAACCCCCTTTAAAATTAGTATTGTCAACATTTTTATCAACGCCACCCTTGACTATTTTTTGATTGATGCTTTTGGTACGCCTGGACTAATTATGGCAACGGTGGGGGTAAATATGGTTTCCATGGTACTGTTCCTGATAATTTTGCATCGCCGCTTAAATGGTTTACCTCTGCTGCGCTGGAGTAAAGATATTTTAGGTTTATTTGTCGCTACGGCGATCGCTGGTTTGGCTAGCTATGGTATCAGTCAGGGTTGGGAAAGAGCGATCGGCAACAATAACTTACTCTTACTGTTGCTGGAGTTAAGTCTGGCGAGTGGAGTTGCCCTAATCATTTTTGCGCTGATCGCCATGCAGCTTCGATTACCAGAATTAAGTTTATTAACCAGTAAAATCCGTCAAAAGCTAGGCAGTTAGATAATTAACAATTAACAAGAAAAGGACGTGCTGATTGTAGATGACACGATATTATTCAACCCAATTTTTTGCTCTAGCTACTGCTTTTGACCACATAGCAAAATTATCCTGAGCCTGCTGCTGTCCTGCACCTGGCTTGATTTCTGATACTGGGCGATCGCTAACTAGTTTCTGATAATTATCGTAAAAGCCGATGGCTAGACCTGCTCCAAAAGCTGCCCCCTGAGCCGTCGCATCCAGCACTTGAGGACGCTCTAAGGTGACTCCCAAGACATCTGCTTGGAATTGAGTCAAAAAGTTGTTTTGGGCTGCTCCTCCGTCGATTTTGAGGAGGGTAACGGGGCTGCTGCTATCTTTGTTAACGGCATCGACTACTTCTTTGACCTGATAGGCGATCGCTTCGAGGACGGCTCTGACCATGTGTTCTCGCTTAACCCCTCCTGTAATGCCCAAGAAAGCACCTCTGGCTTGCATATCCCAGTGAGGCGCACCTAAGCCACTAAGGGCGGGGACAAAATAAACCCCGTCAGTGTTAGCAACGCTGTTGGATAGAGCCTCGGTTTCGGCTGCGTTGCCGATTAACTTTAAACCGTCTCTAAGCCACTGAATTGATGCTCCCGTGGTAAAGATTGCCCCCTCTAGGGCGTAGTTGGTTTGTTCTGGGGTACTCCAGGCTACTGTAGAAAGGAGTCGATTTTGCGATCGCGTTACGGATGTTCCAGTTTGCGCTACTAAGAAACAGCCCGTACCGTAGGTACATTTAACTAATCCAGGGCGATCGCAACCGTGGGCATATAAAGCCGCCTGCTGATCGCCAAAGATGGCAGTAATGGGAATTTCTGCATTTAAAAGAGTGCGATCGCTTTTACCAAACATGCCCAGGCTAGGTTTAATTTCGGGCATAATTTGGCGGGGAATATTGAACAGTTCGAGCAGATTATTGTCCCAATCTCCTGTATCGAGATTCATCAGCATAGTACGGCTAGCGTTACTGACATCCGTAGCATGAACCTGCCTGCCCGTGAGATTCCATAACGCCCAAGTGTCGATTGTCCCCGCCATGACGTTGTCCCAGTTGGTATCGGGTAGGTTTTCTTGTACCCAGTCGATTAGCCAGCCCAATTTAGTGGCAGAGAAATAGGCATCTAAGACTAAACCTGTAGTTTGCTCGATCATCTCTGCTTTGCCTTCGGCTTTCAGGCGATCACAGCGATCAGCAGTACGACGATCTTGCCAGACAATCGCTTTATGCAGTGGTTTACCCGTAGTTTTATCCCAAAGTAAACAGGTTTCCCGCTGCACCGTCAGACCTATCGCCGCAATCTCTTGAGGGTCAGCTTTTTGTTCGTTAACTACCTGCTGGATACAGTGACTAACCTCTTGCCAAATTTCCGTGGCATCATGTTCTAACCAGCCTGGATGGGGATAATACTGGGTTAATTCCTTATATGCCTGACCAACAATATCCCCCTGGCGATCAAATAAGATTGCCCTATTTCCTGTCGTACCAAGGTCAAGAGAGAGAATATATTTACTGTCGGTCATAAAAAATACCAAAATTCTGCTTATTGTAGGTTTACAGCAAAGTTTTGGCAAAAAGCTTTTTTATTGGTTTTTTTTTAGATAACTTAAGTAATTTGTGAGTAACTTGTCTCTAGGGCGAACGCAGTTTAGCAACCAGAAATTTAGCGGCTGTCAGACTTGTGAGGTACAAAGGTAATTGTTTAAAAGCACAAAGGCGCCTAGTTCGCCGCATGTAGGCAGAGGGCAGCCCTAAAGGATTAGCTCCTTACGTCGCGTCAGGGCAGAGGGCACAAAGGCTTTAGCCGCATGTAGTAAGACATACCTCACCACTGTGAGAATTGCTATGAGATATGGCTGAAGATATAGCTAACTATGAATAATCGTTATTGTTGTTTAAGTTAATTGGTTTACGACGTTCGGGGCGTTCTTGATAGTCATCATATCCTGACTCATCATCCCTATCCGCGACATCATCGTCATCATAATCATCTTCTGGTTCATACTCATCGTCATCATCGCTGTAGTCAGTCCCGATATTATCTAGAGGCTGATAATCTACGACATAATCTCCAGGAATTGGCGGCTCATCTTCCTCATAGCTTCTACCTAAATCCTGATCGTCGTAGCTGTTACCCAGATTATCGGCATTATCTGCACCATAATCATCTTCTGGTTCATAGCTGCGACCCAAATCTGCGGGGCGGGGTCTGCGTCTGGGTTCAGTAGGAGGGGGAGAGTAAGGCTCATTACGCAAAGAGCGATCGCCTGGACGCTCAGAACTATCTCTAGCAGGGGCAGCAGGAGGACGACGACGGGGACGAGAAGCAGTTTTGGGAGCATCATCCCATTCGTCATAATTATCCCTAGCAGGGGGGCGACGACGAGGACGACTATTAGGTTCTTCATAGCCATAGCGGTCAGCATCTCTAGAGTTATCTCTAGAGTTATATTCTCTGGGTTCAGGACGATTGCGGCTTGGTCTGCGTCTGGGTTCATCTCTCATATCTGCCGTTGGTGCAGATCTTTGACGACTAGGACGACGACTACGAGAGCGTGGATCATCATAACCGCTTAATCGGGGACTGTTGTAGTTGGGTTCTGCCCCTTCATAAACATTGTCATAGGAATCGAACTTATCTAGCTCTGCCTCAGTATAAACTCTAGTCCGACTTACAGGGCGATCGCGATCAACAGTTTCTGTATTACGTCTTGCCTGTTCCGTTACTGCACCACGCATCCTCACGCTTTCAAAGGCAAAGAAAACCGCCGTACCCGTCAGCAAAAATTGGCTAAACTGCAAAATTGGATCTAGTCGCCAACCATTAAAAATTAAAATAATGCCACAGAGTAAGCCTACCGCAGCAAAGAAGATATCATAATCCCTTGCCAATTCTGGGCGAATTGAACGCAGGAAAAACAAGCCAGCTCCTGCTATAGCTAGAAACAGACCCAAGATAAAAGCTGGACCGCCCCCTAAATTGACCATTAATACTCTCCCAATCTGGTTCTCTTGATTTTAATTAATACTTATTTTATCCACACCTAATCCTGAGTAGTGTATTTCTACTTCCTACTCTAGATTCAGGCACAGAAATCAAAACTTCGGATTTGAACTTAAGGCTTAAATAAAGGCTAAAACTAAAAACTAAAATATAACGACGAAACCATGGTAACAATACCTTTACCTCATATCAGAGATGATTTCGCCGTTTGCTTGCTAATCTGCTTATGTCATGGTGGCTAAATTGAGCCTACCATCTTTATCCACGTTCGATTTTATCGCTTTGGCTCAGAACAATCAGAGCAATAGTCGCGGGGATAACTACAATTGCTGCACCCAAACCACTACTTAAGAGGAAATTGAATAGAGAAGGAGTCATAATTTTTGTCCTGACTATATTTTTGTTTTAACTTTTATAGTTTACGTTGTTTTATGATTCTAAAATTTTTTTAACCAAAACTAAAGTTTATTTAATTTTTCCTCTCATTTTCTGGAGATGAAGCGATCGCATTTTTACCTCATTCAGCTATAACCCTTCTCTGTTGCTAGCTATTGGCTATCAGCCATTGGTAACAAGAACAAGTTAAGACTAAAACTATCTTGTCACCGAAATAACTGAGTCTGAAGCCTTGTCCTTCTGAGATAGAGAAAAAGTTTTGACCGACAACTCAAAATAATTAATAATCAAGCACTTAGTTTAACGCTAAGATTGGATGGGTTACTGGCGATCGCCAACAAATGTTGTTTAATATAACGA
>JBCCNG010000222.1:0-6854 GCA_039025955.1 Cyanobacteria bacterium P01_C01_bin.72
TAGTAATTCATTACTTATTTGTGACTAATTAAGATTGTGTATTGCTTGTCAAATCTTTATTTAGCTATCAGATATCAGCACATAAATTAATAATTCTCAAAAAACACTGCTATCAATAATAACCATTTACTTATTTATATAGCTTTAGGTTGCAATTAACGGTGAGGGTTATTAATCCCTAAAGTGATTTTAGGTTGGCGTTATTTTAGCTTAGGATTTATTTTCTTGAATCTTCAACCTAGGCTAACACCTCTATTTACTAACAATAAAATAAAAGTAAAATGTTGTTTATTTTACAGAAAAACATCACGCAATGTACGCTTAATTGACCTTTAGCCAAGCTATTAGTTGAACACAGGTGAGCTTTAAGAAACTTTAAGATAAGGATCAAAAAAGCTTTTAAATAGTATGGTAATATTATTTGAAAGATAATTTATTTCAAATATACAAGATATAAAAGTTGCGAACAATGCAAGTTTTGTTCGTAATAATTATGCCTGGAGCATAGTCAATTTTGGCATGTTTTTTTTATTAGCAGCAAACAAAAACTTAGCTCATCTAAGCAAACAATCAGTGCTTTTTAGATCTATTTCCAGCTCATTTGCCAAATAGAGCATCAAATTTTTATCGAAACTGACAAAGACTATGTTCATGTATCCATAGCTATGGCTGTTTTATCATGCCTCAAAATATTTTCTCTTTCTTGAAATCTCTCACGTTCAGAAAAATGAAAAGTCAAAATTCAGATAGTATTCGCCAGGTAGATTTAGTAGTCGTCATTGATACCAGCCCTTCTATGAAAGATGAGGCTCAAAACCTGAGTAAAGTAGCCCAAGCAGCAATCAATAATGCCAAAACCAGCTGTCCCTCAGACCTCAGAGTAATCTGGTTGGGAATAGAAGGAACATGGAAAAATACGCTGTTTAAAAAAACTGTCAGGAGTTATTTAACTAGAGAGTGCAAAGTTAAAGCGTCTGCGCTTAGAGGTAGAAAGCGGGGCGAACTTAAATCGGCAGGGGCGCAGGAAGACGGAGCGAGGGCGGTTGCTGATTTAAGCAGTCATTTCAAATGGCGACCAGGGGCGACAAAAGCTATTTTTTATTTAGGTGATGAAGCTCTTGAAGGTGGTGGCTCGAAAACCGAACAGGCAGATATTGAATCGGCGAATATTGCAATCCAAACAGCTCAAGCTCAAGAGGTTAAGCTTTATACCTATTTCGGCACTTCTAAAAGCAAGCATAGCCAGGGAATCGCCGCCGAATACGCCCGACTAGCTACGGAGACGGGAGGGGAAGCATTTACCGACCAAGATACTCTAGAAGGTTTTAGTACGGTTTTAACCAAGATTATTTGCAGTAGCCAGACTCCAGAAACAGCTAGCAAGCCAGCGACAGTAGCAACAACAGAAATCAAAACAGCAACCGCTGTAGATAACTTAAGCCAAGAACAAACTACACCAGACCAAACAACAGAGGAGAAAAAGATGCAGCTATTAACGATTGATACTAAAGATAACTGTTACGTTATTGACCCAGAAGGGATGAACACCCTGCAAGAAAACGTTTCCAGTAAAATTACTCTGGAACAGGGGAATTTCGAGATTCAGATTAGTGAGGGAAGCTATAGCTATAGCAAGAAAGAGTCTGAGGGAGAACCTTTTGTCTTGCTCTGGATTTATGGTAGTGATGGCAGCACTTTTGTGAATCAGCAAACAGGTGTAGAAACTGGTGCTACTTGGACGACTTTAAATGGCTACAAGCAAAAATTACGGCTAGAAGTTAAGCAGCAGGTAGTATTGTGTGGCTTGTTCTTCAACTTGAACAGTCGAGATCATAGTGGTTCGGTGAAACTAGCTATTCAAGGCAATTCCCAGACTCAAGAATTGCTTGTCGATAGCCAAAGCAACACCTACGCCCTCAACGAAGAGTATTTATCTAGTCTCAAACAGTGGGAGCAAAACTTTATTGAATTAGAACCTGGTAACTATCGGATCAAAATCCGCGAAGCCAATGCTAGCTACTGGTCAGAAGAGAAGAAATTTAAGTTAGAACCCTGGGCATTAATTTGGATCAAGGCGGGTGAATTTGTCCCTCAACTGACAGGAATAGAAACTAGTGAAACTTGGTGTTCCCTGAATGGTTTTGAAGACGAATTTATTTTAGAAGTCAAAACCAAAACTACCCTGTCGGGCTTATTCTTTGATACCTATAAAGAAGACAACGAAGGGCAGATTATTATCGCGATTGAGAATGTGACTACTGAAGAGGTAGAGCAGAAATATCAACAGCAAGAGATTACCCTGAGTGAAGATTCCCAGACTAGAGAAGAGGTGAGCAGCAAAAGAGTAACCGTATCTTCATCAGTCCGCGAAAGTAAAACTAGTGAAAAAGTTAGAGTTACTGCATCCAGTCGTACTACAAGTTCAGCTACTAGAACTGGCGGTGGCAGTGGCGGTAGTTTTAGCTTCCGTTTTGATGAAGCAGAGATGGAACAGATGTGGCAGCAGATGGCGGCTAAGATCCAGACTTCCGTTACAGTAGGGGACGAACAGGACAAGGAAAAGGTAGCGCAATATTGGGGCAGTCTAGAAAAGTGGATTCTTAAAGGCTACCAAAGCCAAGCCAAAGACCTCGCAATCCAGGTAGCGCGCTTAGAGTTCATGATGAAGTCGCTCACGCAACAAATGGAAGTGAGCTTTAATGAAAACTTCCAAGGTTGGTCTAGTTACTTCGATAGTCGCTTGAACGAACTGATTGAGATTAGAATGACTTCGATGGTCGAAGAACAGGTAAATCTCAGATTAAACGATCGCACTACAGAAATAACCAATCAGGTGATTCAGCAGCTACAGGGTGACATAGATAAGCGAGTCGAGTCGGTAGTGAATCTCAAAATTAGCGATCGCTCTACTCAGATTAAGAACCAGGTAGTAGAACAACTACAGGGTGACATAGATAAGCGTATTGGTACAGTCGTTGATCTTAAAGTTGATCACCAAGCAGAAGAAATCAACAATTTAGTCGTCCAACGATTACAGGACGAAATGGAACGTCGAATTAATACTAGCGTTAATCTGAAGATTGAAAATCAGGCGCAGGATATTAACAGTCAGGTAATTAAGCAGATACAGTCAGATATGGATCGACGGATCGATTCAGTAGTTAATCTCAAACTGACCGATCAAACCCCGAATATCAAAAACTTGGTAATTCAAGAGCTACAGGGAGATATGGATAAACGGATCGATTCAGTAGTTAATCTCAAACTGACCGATCAAAATTTAGAAATTACAGAATCCGTTACCAAACACGTACAGGGCGACTTAGACAAGCGAGTTAATGCCGCAGTTGATGTCAAGATTGATAATCAAACTCAAGACATCAAAAAATTAGTTGTCAACCAACTACAAACAGACTTAGATCGACGTATTGACGCAGCAGTCACCAACAAAACTGACGATAGTGTTCAGGTAGTAGTTAGCAACGTGATCAATAATGTAGACGATCGCATTAATGTCAAACTAGAAAACAGAATTCTCAACTTCCGCGATGATGTTACCTCTATCGTTCAAAACGAGTTAAATCAAAACTACACTGAGTCGATTAAAACTATTCTCTTATCGGATATCAAAAAACAGCAGTTCTTTATTGATATAGAATCCATCAAAGGAGAAGTCAATAACTTCTACTCTCGTCTAGGACAGTTTGAATCGCAACTAAATTTACGTATTGAACAGGGAGATACCCAGCTTTACAACTGGACGCTAGAACAGTTAACCGCGTTACAGGGATGCTTGAGCGATCGCCAGACTCTATCGGATCTATTCGAGTCCTTCGCATCCAAACTCAAAAACGATCTGGATAATGCGCCCTGCGTCCAACCTAGTCGCTTCAAACCGATGATAGCAACCTTGGGACAAGAGCAAATTTCCCCCGCACAACCCCAACAGCTACCAGGAAGCTAAGGGATAAACAAACTGTAGATAATAGATAATTACTAATTACTGTTTTTGTCTATTATCTACAATCATTCAGCAGACTAAGACTTGCGCCAATCTTTTTCTAAATTCTTTCTTGTAACTTCAATCCCAACTTGTTCGAGGGATGCAAACAATTCATTTGCAGCTTTGATGGCTAATTCTTGATCGTTATTATCACAGGTAAGCTCAATTGTTATTTGATTATCGTTCAATTCGGCACTGAAAGTAATTTGAGGGTGATTCATAGATAAAAATTTCTGGAAAACTAAGTTAATTAACACAGAGCAGAATTAATCGTACTTAGTTTAATCTCTAATCTTGAGCTTGACCAGCAACTATAGCCGAAATATACACCTTGAGAGATTTGCTTCTGCAAAGCTTATTCCTAAACAGATAAATCAAAACTTTTATTTTTACTAAAAGCTACTATACTAACGATTCATGACGAGAATAGTAACTAAATAAACCGTCATGCAGCCATATGCGGCAAAAGTAACGTACCTAATAGGCTGATTAAGATCAATTCTGACTTTTGCTGGGGCTTGATTTAGCGATCTCGTACCAATTCCCATAGATAACAGTTGATACCGCAGCAGCAGGATAACGCTGAACACAATCAAAAAAGCGATCACCCATAAAGATTGGAAATAAATATTTTATTTACTCATAAACCTAGCTATTGATTTTGATGCGTAAGTTGCTATTTAGTCAGTGATTTTAAAGTTTGCTCTAATTCTTCAAGCTCTTTTGTTTTGCCTTGTGATTTCAATAATAATTTAGCCTGGTTATAGTCAGCGATCGCTAAATCATATTTTTCTTGTTCAACATAAACATCACCTCTACAAATATAGGTAAGCTCAAACTGGGGTTTGTCAAATAGCTTGAGTCATTAACCATACTCCTAAGGCAAATTTATCTCCTTTGTATCCTGAATCAACCAAAAACAATTTGACCTTCTCTAAAACTTCTGGTCTTTTTTCGACTAATTCCATAATGGCGTATGCTGCCAGAACTCTCTCCCCTGCGTTAGCTTCTGCCACTATTACTTTGAGAACTAGTGCCAAACTATCAACTTAGAGGATGATATCTAACTCATTACTACATGCGGCAAACTTACGCCTTTGTTACTTATTACTTCCTCGTGGCGGTACTAGTTTCCTAGCCTAATAGCGATCGCAGATATTGCGCTGATCTGAGAATTGCATAATTCATGGTATCTTGACCTATTATTTGAGATAAACCAGTTGAAAGTTTGATCTAGGGCTGATTAGTGTCGAAGCAAAGTGAAACAAACTCGCGAGGTAAATACCAAAATTACTTCGATACCGCCCACCTAGAGGGTAATTTAAAACGGCGATCTGTTCGTGGTGGGGCAGTGACGATCGCCGCCCAAGGCAGTAAATTTGTGATCAAGCTGGGTTCAACCGCAGTGCTGGCACGTTTACTCTTGCCTGAAGATTATGGTCTAATTGGCATGGCAACCGTCGTGGTTGGCTTTGTGGAGTATTTTAAGGATTTGGGCTTGTCTGCGGCAACGATTCAACAGGCGGAAATAAATGAGAAACAGGTAAGTACTCTCTTTTGGATTAATGTCGCGGTTGGTTGTCTAGTGGCTTTAGTCGTGGCTTTGTTTGCGCCTCTAGTGGCAGCAATCTATCAAGAACCACGTTTGCAGGCTATTACCCTGGGTTTGGCGGTTAATTTTGTGTTTAGCGGTTTAACGGTGCAGCATCAGGCACTACTCCAAAGGCAGATGCAGTTTGCTAGTCTGGCTCAAATTGAGATTATGGCAATCTTGGTGGGCATTGGAGGAGCGATCACCTCTGCTTATTATGGGGCGGGATATTGGGCTTTGGTGATTTTGCAGCTATTGACCGTTTTGGCTAATGCGATCGGGGTGTGGTCTGTATGTCGTTGGCGACCAGGATTACCCAGTAAGAATGCTAATATCGGCTCGATGCTTAACTTTGGGCGCAACCTGACAGGGTTTAATATTATCAATTATTTTTCCCGTAATCTAGATAATTTCTTGATTGGACGGGTTTGGGGCGCACAGCCGTTAGGGCTTTATGCTAAGGCATATCAGCTAGTTTTATTGCCGATCACTCAAATCAACGTCCCTGTAAATCGAGTTGCCCTACCTGCTTTATCTCGCCTACAAAATGATCCAGAACGCTATCAGAAGTATTACTATCGAGCAATTCTGGCGATTACGGCTTTAGGAATGCCCTTGGTTATGTTTTTGGGTGTGGCTGCCGATCAGCTAATTTTACTCTTGTTGGGGGAACAATGGCTCAAGATCATTCCTATTTTTCGCTGGCTGATTCCTGCCGCTTTTATTGGGACGTTTAATATGGCAACAGGCTGGGTTTATCAGTCTTTGAATCGAACTGATCGCCAGTTACGTTGGGGAGTATTTTCTTCAGTTGTTAACGTCATTATCTTTGCTACAGCTATTAAATGGGGCGCACTGGGAGTTGCGGCGGCTTACGGAGTATCGCGCATTATTATTGTCGTACCTGCTATTCTTTATTGTTACGGGGGAACTTGGCTCAAGTGGACTGATTTTATTGCCACGATCTTTCTACCCGCTTTCGCTTCAATTGCAGCAGCATTTGGGGTATGGGTTTTGAGGTATTCTTGGTTGGCAGCAATGGAGTTAAATCTGGGAATTAGCCTGGCTTTAAACTGTTTAGCTTATATTTTGTTTTACGGCTTGATATGGCTCTTAATTCCTCAAGGTAGAAGGCGCTATCGCGAGATTGGGCAGATTGTCCAAGAGTTCCGTAAAAAATAAATAAACCAAGTTGTAAAAGCTGGAGGGAAAATAACGTTAGTTAGGGATCAGAAAATTTATCTGTGAGGGTAGCTATCA
>JBCCNG010000223.1:0-6844 GCA_039025955.1 Cyanobacteria bacterium P01_C01_bin.72
CCACCACTGACGATGTAATTGCCTTCGCTGCTGCTTGCTATAGACACGACATCATAATGATGTCCCTCAACTGTATGAACTAAGGTTTGCTGCTTTATATTCCACAACTTCATCTTGCTGTCGCCTATACTACTACTGACGATGTATTTGCTATCGCTGCTGATTGCTATCAAACTGACCGCATTTCGATGCCCCTCAAAGGTATGAACTAAGGTTTGCTTTTTCAAATCCCATAGCTTTACCTTTCCATCCTCACTACCACTGGCGATGTAGTTTCCATCGCTGCTGATTGCCACAGACAAGACATTATCTTTCCCCTCAAAATTGCGAACTGTTTGCTCCTTCACATCCCATAATTTCACTGTGTCGTACCCATTAGCACTAGCGATGTAGTTGCCATCGCTGCTGATTGCCACAGACAATACATTAGATTGACGCCCCTCAAAAGTGTGAACTGTTGGCTCCTTCACATCCCATAACTTCATTGTTCCATAGCGACTAACACTAACGATGTAGTTGTTATCGCGACTAATTGCTACAGAATTGACATCATGATGATGACGCCCCTCAAAAGTGGGAACTAAAGTTTGCCCCTTAATATCCCATAACTTCACCGTGCCATCTACATTACCACTAACGATATAGTTACCATCGTTGCTGATTGTCATAGACAAGTCCCAATTTTGCTCCTCAAAAGTGCGAACTAAGGTTTGCCCCTTAATATCCCATAACTTGACTGTTCTGTCCCTACCACCACTAACTATGTAGTTGCCATCGTTGCTAATTGCTACCGAATTTATCTCATGTTGATGCCCATTAAAAGTGCGAACTAAGGTTTGCTCCTTGACACTCCATAACTTGACTGTTCTGTCACTACTAGCACTGACGATGTGGTTGCCATCGCTGCTGACTACTACTGAATTGATAGAAGCTTGATGCCCTTCAACAGTATGAATCAAGGTTTGCTCCTTGACATCCCATAACTTCACAGTATGGTCCGCACCACCACTAACGATGTAGTTGCCATCCCTGCTGATTGCTACCGAATCTATCTGATGTCGATGCCCATTAAAAGTGCGTGCTACAGTTTGCCCCTTGATATTCCATAGCTTTACACTTCCCGTACTACTACCACCAACGATGTAGTTGCCATCGCTGCTGATTGTTACCGAATTGACATCGTATTTATGCCCTTCAAAAGTGCGAACTACAGTTTGTTTCTTGACATCCCATAACTTCACAGTATAGTCCGCACCACCACTGACAATGTAGTTGCCATCGCTGCTGATTGCTACCGAATTGACATCGTATTTATGCCCTGCAAAAGTATGAATCAAGGTTTGCTCCTTGACATCCCATAACTTCACAGTATAGTCCGCTCCACCACTAACGATGTAGTTGCCATCGCTGCTGATTGCTACCGAATTGACATCGTATTTATGCCCTGCAAAAGTATGAATCAAGGTTTGCCCTTTCACATCCCATAGCTTTACCTTTCCATCGTCACTACCACTAACGATGTAGTTGCCATCATTACTGATTGCTACGGAGTTGACATCGTATTTATGCCCTTCAAAACTGGCTCTTTCCCTACTTTTATCTACTGCTTGATATAAAACCGATTGGACTTCAGGCAAAAGTTTATTTTTATGATTGTTAAAGTTAAACCAGCTTTGATTAAAATTTTGATTTTTACCCGCAAGCTGAATTGATTCCAGTAAATGTTCTATTTGGTTGGAAAGAGAAAGCCTAACTTTAATATTTGCTGCCTCCGCTTTCAGTTGAGCTTCTCGACTATTGAGGTAAGAAGAAATTGCCAAACCACTTGCTGCTATGCCTAAAGCACTTGCTACTATGCCAAAAGTGCCCGCTACAAATGACCGAATTCTTAATTTTTTGTTGGCTTGCTTTTGTTCTCGTTCTCTATTTTGAGCTTCTTCTCTAGCTTTCACCTCTGCTGCGGCTAATTTTCGAGCTGCTTCTAACTCTTCTTGAATTTTGCGATCGCGCCAAGCCACACTTTCTGCTAAAAACTGCTTGGCATCAGGTGATAAACCACCGACAACTCGCTCAAAAGTACCATTTTCCTTAAGCTCTATCGCCTTGACTAACTTAGAACCTCCCCAAAGCTCATCTTTTGCCTGTTGTGCATCTTTTTGTTGTGATTCTCGATATCTTTGAACATCCGCCTTAAGCTGATTGTGCAGCGCAATTGTATCTTTAGCATCTAGAATCCACTGTTGTAACTCTGTCCAAGAGGACAGCAATGCTTCATGAGCTATTTCTATAGTTGATACTCCTTCTAGGGTCAGATCGCTATCATTACTAATCAGTAAGTTCTCATCAACTAATAATTGAATTGTTGCTAACTGTTCCTCGTTAAAATCCTTTTTTAATGACCTTTTACTGACTGCGGTTTTGAGCACTTGGGATTTGTCTTCATTAACTACATCAACCAGTTGCAACAAAATTTGTTTGGTGGCTTGTTGTTTCTCTGGGGATAATTTCTCATATATCTGGTTAACGTGTTTTTGTAAGGCTCCTGTGACTCCTCCTAATTGATGGTAAGTCACCATGTTTAATTCGCGGTCGGCAAGATCATCATTTTGCCAAAGAAGGTCTAAGGTGTATTGCAGCAGGGGCAGAGAACCTGCTTGACCCTGCACATCCTCAATAATTTTATTTACCAAGTCGGGGTCGCTTTGCTCAAAGACAACCCCACGTTTAGCTGCTGGTTTGGTAATAGCTTGTCTTAGCTCGTTAGGCTCCATATCTGTAACCAGATGAATATGCTTTTGGGCAAGTTTGGCAAATTGAGGATAGGGGCTAAACTCTTCTAAAAAGTCTGAACGCATCGCCAACACTAGCTTGATTGAAGAGTCACTAGCCCGAGCAATGCGATTTAAGCTCAGTAAAAAATGTTTTCTGATTTCTTGATCGGTACAGATGGTAAATAACTCTTCAAACTGATCGATAAAAATCAACCAGTGTGAATGTTTCTCTTTAAGTAGCTTTATTGTTTTGCTTATGGCATCTTGCTGTGGTTGGTTCAGAAAATCCAGCTCGGCATTTGAGATCTGCTCGTTAGTACCCAAGCAATTCTTCAAAGATTCAAAGGGATTGCGGTCTGGGTTAAAAATACATATTTCATAGTCAACTGATGCTAAATTATTTAGCTCAGGAATCACCCCCGCCCTGACTACAGATGATTTACCGCTACCCGAAGCCCCTAAAACTAAGAGTAAATTACTTCTGTTGATGGCTTCTGTCAGTTTATAGATCAGTCGATCTCTGCCAAAAAATAAGTCTTTATCGTTGGTGGTGAATTTACTTAAGCTCTTGTAGGGAGACTTGGTGTTTAATGGACGATTGACAATTTCTTGGCGGTCTTCAACCGAATCCGCATCAAATTTGATAATGCTATTGAGGGAGTCATCTTTAATTAAGAGCTGCACTACCTCATGCTCTGGCAGCTCTACATACTTATTTTCCGCTTCGGCAAAGATTGGCACTAGCTTGCGACTGCGATCGCTTTCTTGCTCGTAGATATCTAGCTGAATGCGATTTTTACCAAACTCAAAAGCTTTAGCAATAGTTTTGCCATCACCCAACGCTTCATAGAATCCCTTACTAAAGGCGATCGCCGCATCATCCCGAATAGCTTTTTTAGTACCAATGACGTAGTTGATATGTTTCCTAATTTCCTGGGCTTGTTCTTCCGAATAGCAGGCATTAAGCACCACGCAGTCAACCTGGTTTTTGAACAGAGCAAATAAATCGGCGATCGCACTGGTATTTAATAGTTGCTGCTGTCCATCATCAGTTTCTAAAACTAAACCAGGACTACCCGCACCATGACCGCAAAAATGAACGATTCTAGCTTGGGATTTAGCAATACTTTTCTGTAAGTCATCTACCCTAACGGCTACCCGAGAACGAAAATTAAAGCGATCGCCCTTTGTTCCCTGCTCTAGAGCATCTTCGATCTCTCTAATTTCTAGATTCAGCCTTAGCTGTTCCGTGCCCTGGGGATTAGATGCTAAAACCAGAATATTAGTAACCATTGCTTAAACAATTCAAACGACCAAAGATTTTGAATTATTATAGAAATATAAAACACAAGACAAGTGTAATCAACAGCTTTATTTAAGGTTATTCATCATCAGGGGATTCTAGCTACTACCTCATCCTAATTATTTTTTAATTAGTCTTAATTGCTTTGCTCCATACCCCGTCAGCCACAACAAGTAAATTAGATGCGTGACAGCTTAAAATACACCAGAGCAAGGCACAGATATCCAAAACAATCTTCAAATCTCCTCATCCCATTCTTCTACGGTAGGAGCTGTAGGTTCTTCAAAATATTATTTAATTTGTTAGTCTACCTGCGAAATGTCCGATCTTAGAAAATGTTAGAGAATTCAATTCGTTTGCCGATTCATTATCTGAGATTTTGGGATATTCCAGTTCCTTGCGTCAAAAAGAATTATCCTTTTTAGCGATCGCTTGATTTCTAAATCATACTTCAATTCACCAAAGCCGTATTTTTTACCATACAAGTTTATTTTCAATCCTGCCTTGGGCATACTAGTAGCTAAAGTTATTTAACCGTATTTTTGAAACTTATAAATAGTATTTTGAAGTACGGAAAAAGCAAAATTATGGAATGCGAAATAAGATACAAACCAGCATTTTCAACTATTTTCGTGACTCTGGAACCAGGGGAAAAAATTATTGCTGAAGCGGGAGCGATGGCTAGTATGGATAGTCAACTAACCATTCAAACCAAACTTTCTGGAGGTTTTTTCTCTGCCATAGCTAAAAAGTTTTTTGGCGGAGAATCCTTATTTGTTAATGTTTTTAGCAATAATACCAAGCAATATCTCAACTTAGTTTTAACCCAATCTGTAGTAGGAGATATTGAAGAAATAGAACTGCACGATAAAGATATCTGCTTTCAGCCAGGAGCTTATATTGCTAGCACTCCTGGAGTCAAAATGGGAGTACGTTGGGCTGGCTTTACTAGTTGGTTTGCAGGAGAAGGGCTATTTAAGCTGAGATTGAGTGGCAAAGGAAAAGTCTTTTTCGGCGCATATGGCGGTATTACCAAAAAAGCAATTAGCGGCGATTTCATTGTCGATAATGGTCATTTAGTAGCCTATGAACCAGGTATTAAGATGGGAATTAAACTATCCAATGGTTTAATCGGCTCTGTTACTTCTGGAGAAGGCTTTGTCAATCGTTTGACTGGTAGAGGAAATATTTACCTGCAATCTCGCAGTATCGGTGGATTAGTCGGCTTTTTACGTTCTAAGGTACGTTAAACCATGAATATAGAATTATTACATCAACCTGAAAGTGCGATCGCTCGCGTATCATTAGATTCGGGAGAAGAATTAGTCGCCCAAGCGGGAGCAATGATTGCCATGAGTGGCAGCATCAACGCCAGTACTACCCTCCGTCAAGGAAAAGGCAGCGGTATTATGGGGGGATTGAAACGCATGATGGCAGGAGAATCACTTTTCTTGAGTGTTTTTCGTTCTCCTACCAATGGTAATACAGTCTGGCTAGCACCGAGGCTAATTGGCGATCTATTAGTTTATGAAATGCAGGGACAAGATTTGATCGTTCAGGCAACTTCCTATTTAGCTTGTAGTTCTGAAGTAGATTTGGATGTGGGCTTTCAAGGTTTCAAATCTTTGTTTTCAGGAGAATCTATTTTCTGGCTAACTATGTCTGGTATAGGAGTGGTTTTGCTGACTTCTTTTGGAGGGATTTATGAAGTTCCTGTTGATGGAGAATATATTGTAGATACTGGACATATCGTAGCTTTTGAAAGAAGCCTAGACTTTAGTATTGCCAAAGCCAATTCGAGTTTAATTGGTTCTTTTCTTGGTGGAGAAGGATTTGTCTGTCGTTTTAAAGGCAAAGGAAAAGTTTATTGTCAAACCCACAATCCTGGAGCATTTGGTTCGACTGTTGGTTCTCAACTTCCTCCTAGATAGACATCGCTTTTAAGTAATAGGTAATAGGTCATAAGTATTCATGAGTAATAAAATTCCTTACAAAATAGAGCATAACCCTGCTTATGCTTCTCTAGTCCTCAATTTACCAGCCAATCAAACCGTCATGGTAGAGGCTTCGGCGATGGCTGCAATGGATTCTTCCTTACAGATGAAGTCCAAAATGAAAGGCGGATTGATGAAGGGTATTGGTAGGATGTTGGGTGGTGAGTCGTTATTTATTAATGAATTTACCGCCAAAGGCAAACCAGGAGAGCTTTATATTTCCCCAGGAGTACCTGGAGACGTACAACATTATTATCTATCCAGTCAACGCAGTTTGATGGTTCAATCATCGGGATTTGTTGCTTGCAGTCCAACCGTAGAAATCGATACCAAGTTTCAAGGATTTAAAGGATTCTTTAGCGGGGAATCTTTATTTTTGCTTAAAGCGACAGGGGAAGGAGACTTTTGGTTTAGCTCTTATGGGGCAATTATTGAAATTCCCGTTGATGGAGATTATGTAGTGGATACAGGATACATTGTGGCTTTTGAGGATAGTCTCAATTATTCCGTAGAAAATATCGGAGGATTATCTTTTAGAAGCTTAAAAACAGGAATATTTGGGGGAGAAGGTTTAGTCTGTCGTTTTTCAGGGGAAGGGCGTTTGTGGATTCAATCCCATAATATTGTCCCTTTAATTAATTTTCTCAATCCATTTCGTCCTGTTAAGAGCAATTAAATTAAAATCTACAAGAGTTAAGTAGATAAGCAGGATTATTTATGTAAAGCAAAAAATATAGTCAAAGTTATCTTTCCTCCCCTGCTTCCTCCGCTCCTCC
>JBCCNG010000224.1:0-6824 GCA_039025955.1 Cyanobacteria bacterium P01_C01_bin.72
ATTCTATGCGGTTTGATTGCATACTGCTATCAACCAAAAAAACCTTCTCTCAATCTAGAAGATGATTTGGCTCAATATGCTTAACCCGAACTCAGGTTAATTACCAATGACCAAAAACAGCCTTAAGTCAGCCAGCGACTAGCAATAGGCATCCGCCAACCTGTACCAAAGGCACGATCAGTAATCTTGATTCCTGGGGGTGCTTGACGGCGTTTGAATTCTGCACGGGTAAGTAGCCTGACAACTCGTTCTACCGTGGGGCGATCGTGTCCTGCGGCGATAATTGTTGAAGCCGATTGATGCTGACAGATGATGCGGTCTAAAATATCGTCGAGTATTTCATAGGGAGGCAAAGAGTCAGAATCCTTTTGATCGGGTTTTAATTCAGCGCTAGGGGGTTTAGTAATGATGTTGTGGGGAATCACTTCTTGTTCTCGATTTAACCAGCGACAGAGGCTAAATACCCTGGTTTTTGGCACATCGGCAATAACTGCCAAACCACCGTTCATGTCGCCATAAAGAGTGCAGTAACCCACCGCCATTTCCGACTTATTGCCCGTCGAAAGTAGAAGATAACCAAATTTATTGGCGATCGCCATTAACAAATTGCCTCTAATGCGAGACTGAATATTCTCCTCGGCGATACCAAACTCTGTCCCCGCAAACAGTGGCTCAAGTATCTGATCATAAGCGGTCATTGCTGGCTGAATTTCTAGTTTTTGACTCTTAATTCCTAGATTACCAACCAAATCCATCGCATCACTCACAGAATGCCCTGAACTATAGGGAGAAGGCATCAGAACCCCCAAGACATTCTCTGCGCCTAAAGCCTCGGATGCGATCGCTGCTACCAAAGCGGAATCAATCCCCCCACTTAAACCTAAAATTGCGCGCTTAAAACCACATTTTCTGGCATAGTCTTTTACTCCTAAGACTAGGGCGCGGTATATCTCTTGATTACTCTCTTCTTCTTTTTTTTGCTTAGCAGACTGTTTAGGTGTGAGGTTATCTAGATCTACTATGAGTAAATCCGTGGCAAAATCTTGAGCGCGACAAACGATTTCTCCCTCTCTGTTAAATGCAACGCTGTTACCATCAAAAATCAAGTCATCATTACCACCCACCTGATTCACATACAAAATAGGTTGGTGAGAGGAAATTGCTGCATGACGTAACATAGCTTCCCGCAGCTTTTGTTTGCCTACTGTATAGGGAGAGGCTGAGAGGTTAACAATTAGGTCAACTCCTAACTGAGATAATTCTTCCATCGGATTGACTTCGTAGCTGCGTCTTCCCCAAAACTGCTCATCATTCCACAAGTCTTCACAGATACTTACCCCAACCTTAGTTCCCTCTAGAGTAAAGTAATTCGCTTCATAGCCTGGTTCAAAATAGCGATCCTCATCAAATACGTCGTAGGTAGGTAACAATCGCTTGTGAAAAATTTGCCTAACTTCTCCTCCATCTAGGAGTGCCATGCTGTTATAAAGGGGTTTTTGACCTTTGGTCGCCGCGTGAGGATTGCTGACTACTGTACCCACTAAAACAGCCAGATTTGCTGGTAGCTGACGAGCGATCACTGTTAATTCCTGACTCATTAATTTAACAAAATTAGGATAGAGCAATAAATCTCTGGGAGGGTAGCCACACAAAGATAGTTCAGGAGTAAGTAGTAAACGAGCGTTTTGCTGGACGGCAGTTGCCGCCGCAGTTAGTATTTGCTGGGCATTGTTGCTAATATCACCAATAGTCGGGTTTAGTTGGGCGATCGCTATTTTCATTTATTTGTTAATTGTTGATGGTTCATAGCTAGTTGTCTTTTTCTCTCGCAACTCTAAAGGGTACCGCGACCCTTAAGGTGCGGGACGCATGGGGATTATTTTGTTTTTATTTGCGGTTCGAGTGTAAGAGAAGAAGGTTCGTATTACGTGTTGTTTGATTTGAGTAGATTGGCAGTTTATAAGTTAACAACGTATCAAAATAAATGAAACAAGAGTTCGCTGCTGTTATAATCATAAGCATTTTCGTTAGTTTTATTTCCTTATAGAAAAATTATCTATGCTCGAATTAGATCCTAATAAAAATATAGACAGTGCAAAATATCAAAGGTCGTGTGCTGCTATATTTTTTGGAGTAACTTTTATTCTGGTAGCTTTTATATTTTCATTCTATTCAAAGTATTTAAATCTCGAACCTGAAGAATCAATAGGAATCGCCAAAATGATATCTGGTTCTAAATATAAATTGCCAGAATCATTTGAACTCGTTTATGCAAAAAGGCATGGCAAGCTATTTTCGTCCAATTATTGTTTTGTATTTAATTATCCTGAAGGATTCTACACAATATACAACAGCAAATTTAATTACTTAAACCAAAGAAAAGATTATAGTGATCTTGATTTTGACTATCATCATTTTAAAAACGAAGTATCCAAAAAGCAAGGATGTTATCAATATATTTCAAAGCTAGATAGAAATAATGCTTCGCTATTCAAAGAATACGATTTCTATAGTGAATATGGCAGAGGGTCAAAAATTTTTATTAAAGAAAGAGACAATTTGATCATGTTTGAAGGTTACTGGTATGATTAGTTTTTTGATGAATTATGATGTTATGTCAGATAGTAATTAATCAAATATTGCGATAGCTTGTATACAATATAGCGGTTCTCATATTAATGAGGTACAAACCCAGTTTAAAGGCATGAAAGCTAGAGTTTAAAGCCAATGGCTAATAGCTTTTTGAAAACCGAAACATAACTCACTCAAGCGAGAATTGCTATATTAAAATTTAAGGTAGCACTTGTCTCGCATAGTTTTCTTTGTTCTAGCATCAACTTAAAATCGCTAAACAAGACAAAATATTATCTGGGGATTTGTTTTCTCAACTTCGTATTGATTTTTTTATAATCTATTTCTTTATACTGTTGCTCTTTTTATATTGACTAACTGTTTTAACATCATCTCAATTGCTATCAACAAAAGCATTTGTCTGCGTTTATTAGTAAATTATTTATTATACAATTGACTATTAGCAACTTGATTAAATAAACAATAAAGGTTTGTCTTTCAAGGGAGCAAAAGCTTCAGAGTCGAATCTATATAAACTTGCAGGACGACCAGCGCCACGGGATACTTTTACGCCTGTATCTGATAAGAATCCTAGTTTTAATAGACGCGATCTAAAGTTAGAGTAGTCCGAAAAGTTTTCGCCCAAAATTGTGCAATAAAGCTGGTAAACTTCGTTGAGAGTAAACTCTGGTGGCAATACGTCAAAAGCGATCGGGCTGTATTGTAGTTTATTCTTTAAGCGATTCCAGCCATAGTTAAGGATTTGATCATGGTCAAAAGCTAATTTAGGAATTTCCTGTACTTTATACCAGGCAATATCATAGCCTTTCTTCTTAATTATTTTTGCCGCTTCATATCTAACTAAAGCAAAATAGCTCACCGATAAATATCTTACGCCAAAGCTATCAGGATCTTCTCGCGGGTCTCTACCTGGATTACCAAAGGAATATAGCTGTTCTAAATATAGATTATCTACCTGGATTTTTTCGGCTAAAGTACGATAGGCAGCATCAGTCAAAGACTCCCCTTGTCGGACTAGTGTTCCTGGTAAACTCCAGTGGTTTTCAAAAGGCACTTCATCTCTTTTACGTAATAAAACCAGCACGCGATTATAGACAGTATCAACTGAAAAAATTACGTTATCCACCCCAACTTTAAAGTCAGCTAGCTTTTCTGCTTGATCAATATCTTTTACTCCAGCTTGAGAATTAACTTCCATTTCTATTGCTACTCAAAATATCTAAAATATCTATTTATCTTGTTATCTTGCTTCGACAACACCATATAAACCATTTTGATAAATATAGTCCCTAACCAAAGGAGTCACTAAACTCCGATTTTTCTCCAAACGATAGGTGCTGGAAGATACCTTGGGCGCATTCAAAGTGGCGATCGCATATTCTCCTCCCAAATCTTTGATTGATGCCAAATCTGGCTGCTTAATGCTGTATCCTTGACGGGGTACAATTGCTAGTTTTACCTGGGCTAATAATTCTTCAATTCGATACCAGCTCTGGATCTGAGGTAAAATATCTGAACCAATGACCAGGCTAAAATCCACAGACTCGCCCCATTTTTCTCGCGCCCGATTAACCGTAATTAAAGTTCGGCGATCGCTTAATTCTGGATGCAGGTTAATATTATCCAGAGCAAGAGTATCTATTACTAAGCGCAACATCTTGGTACGATCTGCTAAGGAGGTTTGATGTTGCTTAAAAGGGTTATCTGATGCCCAAACGACAACGAGATCATAATGCTGGGATAGCCAGTGTAGTATGGCCTGATGCCCGATGGTGGGCGGATCGGCACTTGTCCCAAACAAAGCAATTTTGGCAATTTTCTTCATTAGTGGCTGGCCACAGGCTGGGGTTTGGCTACCGACTGGCGTAAGGCGCATAAAGCGTCAGATATATTCACCTTAAAGGAGTCGGGATTAGTTAGACGACGAATATTAGGAGCAAGACTAGCAACGCTCATAGCTGTACGCTGACGAATCTGAGTCAGGGTTGGCTCTGGATTTTGTCTCTTACCATCCTTCATTACTAGCTGTAATAACTTTTGTTCATGATCTTGAGCTACTTCGCTTTTTAAGCCCAAACGATCAGACTTTACTTGTCCATTAACTATGGTGCGGAAAATCTCTTTGCAACCAGGATAGGTTAACTTGTTGCTGGATTCTTTCATCGTCGGCATGTGATCTATTTCTACTAGCTTATAGATACCGTTGACTGGTACTCCCGTAACCAATTTTGTGCCAATGCCGTAGCCGTCTAAAACTGCACCCTCCTGTCTTAACCTCTCAATCTCCCATTCATCTATGTCGCCGCTGGCAAATATCTTGGTTTCAGGCAAACAACTATGTACCTGTTGTGATAATTCTACTAAATCTCCTGAATCAATTCGCACTCCCGCTACCCTAGCTTTTCCTCCCTTACTTTGTTGGTGCAATCTTTTCGCTGCGGCGATGGTGTCATAGGTATCAATCAGCAATGGTGCATCGGGAAAATAGCTTTGGAAAGCCTGAAAAGCCTCATCTTCACCTCCCGAGATCGCATCAATCGCCATCACTAGAGCATGAGCCATCGTCCCTTTGGGCTTCTCTCCCAATTTGATTGCCGCGAGAACATTTGATGTGCCGTCAAATCCTGCTGCTAAGGCTGCTCTAGCTGCCCAAACTGCCCCTTGAGGGCTAAATGCCCTTCTTGTCCCAAATTCCAAAATATTGCTTCCTGCTGGGGCTGCATCTCTCATCCGCGCTGCTTTGGTCGCAATTAATGTTTGATAGTTAATCGCGTTGAGTAAATAGGTTTCAACCAACTGCGCCTGCCACAGTGGGGCTTCAATTCGCAATATAGGCTCATAAGGAAATACTGCTGTACCTTCTGACACTGCCCAAACATCCCCTGTAAAACTCCCAGACTCCAATAGCTGCCAAAATTCTGACGGCGCATGGTCAAGGATGCCCATATCTTGTAAGGCGGTAATCTGTTCCTCAATAAAGCTCAACTTCTCCAAATATTCTAGTACCTTAGCCAAACCCATTGCGAGCAAGTAGCCAAAGTTTTTTGGTAAACGCCGCGTAAACAACTCAAAGCAACCTCGCTTATTGGCAATACCTTCCCCCACATAACACGCCCCCATTGTTAGCTGATACAAATCAGTCAATAAAGAATAATCTTGAGGATTTACATTAAGCTCCCCTTTTGCTATGTTTGAACTCATGATGGGAAATTTAATGTATTTTTGGTACTTGTTACTATAAATATAAACTACAAAAGCATTAAAAAACCAACAATCGTATCAGGGCAAAACGTTTCCAGAGGGTGCAGCCTGGCGAAACTATTGAAGAGAAATAAAGTTACAACATTTACAAAGTAAGTTTATTTAATTCAAAACAGTATTATTAAATGCGAACAAATTAGAGAGATCGCCAAATCTCGATTGTCACGCCAATTGGGTAGCTTAGACAAATGGTGCATGGTGATGGAATATGTGTCAGGGAAAGACCTATCTTGGCATCTAGATGAGAAAGGCAAATTTGAAGAGAATAAGGCTGTTGAGATAATTACTAAGGTAGGGAAAGCACTTGGTTGCGTTCACCAACAGGGACTATTACACAGGGACATTAAGCCAGCCAATATACTGCTGCGGAGTAAAGACTCAACACCAGTACTGATAGATTTTAGTTTGGCTAGAGAAACAATACCAATCCCGACTCTATAAGGAGCATGACTAACTCTATGACCGAATGCTTTGCCTCCATAGAGCAGTATCAAAGACATGGCAAATTTGGAGCATGGACTGATGTATACGCCCTAGCTGCCACCTTGTATGTTCTGGTAACTTAGGTGATTTCCAGCAAAGAATATCCCAAAAAGCTTAAACTCAAAATATTATTCATTGAAAAGCAGGAAGAATTAATTGCAGAAAGAGGAGAATCAGCACAAATTAACTAGATCCCAAATAGAAGATTTGCGTTTAGCAGGCAGAAAATTGAAGGCAATAGCCGAATCTCATGCTCAACAAAACCCCACTTTTAGCTGACATTCCGCACATAAATTTTGGTTTTTAATAATTAATTATCTGAATATCAACCCTAATGCTTGTTATGTAACAATTACAGGCTAATAATATTGTTTTGGCGATCGCCTTAATGACTAAATTTTATTTTTATCAGCGATCGCTATTTCAGACTCAAAATCCAGGAAATTCGTTTAATTATTTTTTTGAATGATTTAACTGCGGAATGTCGG
>JBCCNG010000225.1:0-6823 GCA_039025955.1 Cyanobacteria bacterium P01_C01_bin.72
CTTCTCCTGGGAAGGTGAAAAAACTCAAAGTAGTAGCAATTAAGCCCAAGTTAAACTTATCCCCCGAGCAAAATCTCCTGGCAGCATTAGACACCAGGCTATCTGAGTTAGTTCAAGCTTATCCGAGGGAAACAGTGGCAGCAATACGCCCCAACCTATCAACCAACAGTCTCTTAGTCGAAGTTACAGATAGCTGGCATAGCCTAGATGAATCCGAGCAAAACAGTCTGGGGCAAGAAATGCTTGAGCGTTCTCGCGCCTTTGGTTTTGACAAATTAGAACTCAAAGATCAGGCTGGCACTTTAGTAGCACGTAATCCAATTATTGGCGATCATATTATTGTTCTCTACAATGACTCCCAAGACATCCCAGAATAGAGGGCTGAACCCAGAATGCAAAAGCCCAGAATGCAAAAGCAAAGTATACCTAGGGATAAAATAATAAAATGGAGATAAAATCGCGTTTCTGTGGTTAACTTGTACAATATCTCTGGAGTAATTTTTAAAACAGGATACAGTAAACAGGTGGTCAGAAAATTGAGTAACGAAATCTTGATTAGTATTGCTGTCGTTCTCCTCTGTGGATCGGTGCTAATCTTTTCTGCTTTCATGGGCAATAATTCCCAGCAACAGGCGATCGCCTCTGAGCTACAGCAGCCTAGTACCAATACCCAGTTAATCGCTCAAAACAACATTTCAGAAGAGGAAAATATGGATTTAGCCAACGCAGCTACTACAGACTCAGGCTTAAAATACATTGTGCTAAAAGAAGGAGATGGCGCATCACCCCAAACAGGTGAAAACGTTACCGTTCATTACACAGGCACTTTAGAAGACGGCAGTAAATTTGACAGCTCTCGCGATCGCAATCGTCCTTTCTCCTTTAAAATCGGCGTTGGTCAGGTTATCAAAGGTTGGGATGAAGGAGTTGCCGACATGAAGGTAGGTGGCAGACGCACTCTAATTATCCCTCCAGAATTGGGTTATGGTGCGCGAGGCGCGGGAGGCGTAATTCCGCCCAATGCAACCCTGATCTTTGACGTAGAACTACTAAAAGTTGGCGGTTAATTAACCCCTTGGTTTTTTAGCAAGCAGGATTAACTAAACACTGTAATTAGAGGTGGGCAAATTGCCCACCTCTTTCAGTTTTGAGATCTATGAAAAATGTAGGAGACAAGAATATCTAGTCTTACAAGATCAGATTAAATTTTGTCAGTCATCATCTTCTGTACTGCTTCGGCAATTTGTGCTGGCTGAACAATCGTTAAATTCTCTAGCTTCCCGTTATAGGGTGTGGGAATATCCTGAGAAGATAAACGCAAGACAGGTGCATCTAGCTCATCAAAAAGCTGTTCGTTGATCAAGGCGATCAACTCTGCGCCAATACCACCAGTTTTCATACACTCTTCAACGATAATTACCTTGTGCGTTTTGCGTACCGACTCGCTGATAGCTTCCATGTCGAAAGGCTTGAGAGAAATCAAATCGATGATTTCAGGGTCATAACCCTGCTGTTCAATTTCTTTTACCGCCTGGGTACAGTGGTGACGCATCCGAGAATAGGTAAGAATAGTTACGTCTTTACCTTCTCTGACCATTTCTGCCTTGTCTAGAGGCAAAATATACTCATCATCGGGCAGATCATCCTTGAGATTGTAGAGTAGAACGTGTTCAAAAAAGAGAACGGGGTTATCATCGCGAATTGCTGCCTTGAGCAAACCTTTAGAATTGTAGGCGGTAGAACAAGCGACGATTTTCAATCCAGGTACGGCATGAAAATAAGCTTCCAAACGCTGGGAGTGTTCTGCCCCTAGCTGTCTACCAACGCCTCCAGGGCCACGAATCACCATCGGAATTTTGAAGTTACCGCCTGAAGTGTACCGTAGCATACCTGCATTGTTAGCAATCTGATTAAATGCCAACAGCAAAAAGCCCATGTTCATCCCTTCAATTATGGGGCGTAAGCCAGTTAATGCCGCACCCACCGCCATACCACAAAAGCTGTTTTCGGCAATCGGCGTATCCAGCAGCCGAAGATCGCCATATTTCTTGTAGAGGTCTTTGGTGACTTTATATGAACCACCATAATGCCCGACATCTTCACCTAAGACGAAGACAGTCTTGTCTCTTGCCATTTCTTCGTCCGTCGCTTCTCTCAAAGCGTTAAACATCAAAGTTTCAGCCATAATAATTTATCCTTAGTCACCAGAAACTAATATTATCATTACCAGATTGCTACCATGTAATCTAATCTTAGGCTTTCTCGATAAAAGCTCCTAGACTCACACTCTTCAATTGTTAGTTAAAGATGACTTTAAGCACCTTTAACAGCTTTCTGTCCTCAGAAACAGCTTTTTCTTGTCAATCTCAAATAACAAACCAAATACTTGACAGCTTGAATTCATATCTAATAAGAAAAACTGTACCCAAGACCAACAACAAACCTAGCTCCATCTCCAGCAGAGCCGGTGATATCAGTAACAGCAGGAACTATAACTAAAGGCAACCTACGAAAAGGAATGACAGGAAGACCAATAGTTAAATCTTGACCAGTCCACTCAGCGACCAAACCGACTGGTTGAGCTGCTTTCACTGCTAAACTACCGAATACTCCAACATTCTCATTCCCGCTGTTAATATTCGATTCGGTGCGAAATTGTCCCCCACCAACCCCAACCGTTGTATATATCTCGCTAAAAGCTTTGGTTCTATCCTGGCGCAGCTTAAATCTTTTGGTGGTAACTCCATACACTGACGAACCTCCATCCGTATTACCCCAGGTAACTATACCCTGAACTCCTGCGGCGACGGAAAAGTCTTGGGGTAAACGACGGTGCAGCTTAAGATTGATTGCTCCGTCTTGAAATGGAGAGCTAACATCGACCAAACTGATTCCTACCTGTGCGCCAATATTCTTGCGCGAATTTCCCACACCAAAACCAAAACCAATTACTCCATCTGATTCATCGGTAAATCTAGCTCTTTCCTGAAACCCAATACCAATACCGGCATTACCCCAAGATGCTCCATAACCTGATGGATTGATAATCGTAATGCTGGGTGAGCTACGATATGGCTGTTTAGGCAAGGGAACTTGTAGGGGTATACGTCTTGGTTCAAATTTTTCCCCACTACCTGGCTGGCGACGCAGGGAAGGAACGCCATTTTCTGATTCGACAGCAGCTATATTAGTTATGTTTGAGTCTTCGGCAAAGATAAACTGAAACTGAGTATTGATAGTGTTATTTGACTCAATTTTCTTTGACTGTTTTAAATGGGATGCGGAAGTTGACTCAATCTGCTTAGATTCGGCGGTAACACTGCTAGCGGCTAGTAAAACAGTGTTGATGAGGATAAAATTCAGGGGAAAAAGAAAGGATTTTATATTAAGAGCCATCTAAACACACTGCTTCACTATATTTCTGCATGTAAGTAATTTATATTTAGAGTTAACTTTCGCCAAATGTTTTCTGGCTATAAACTTGCAGATTTTGCCAGACTGCTCATGAACTTACAAAAATGTCAGAAAAAGCTCTAAATCCTATATTGAGAAAATCTAGGAACATCGCTAATCTAAACTAGTTGAGCCTAATTTTTACCAGGGCCACCAAAGAGGCTGGTATGGTTCATCATTGAAGCTGTATATACCCCTTACTTTGTAAACCTGGCAGTCGATGGGAGATTTATTTTCAAGGACGCAGCTAGGATCGTATTTAGAGTTAACACTGAAAAGTTTTTGGCTTGCTTCATCAAAACAATTTTGATCCTTCTGATTGACGAGACAAACTAAACTTGCTTCTTTTGCCGCACCAGCTTTCAGATACTTCGCATCATCCTGCTGGTAGGAATTTTGGAGTGCAGTGGCGGTTTTCTGGCAGATTTCTGCTCCAGATTGTCCAGGCATGAGATATTCTCCATACCAGCTCATTAATGGGGTGAGATTTACTTTTCCAGGATTGTAGGCATACAGAGTAGGTGTTTCCTCTTGAGTTGCGCAAACAAATACAGAATTAGAGGCGGATGAAGCTGCTTTTTCTTCCGCGTTGATGGGAAAGGCTGATAAAGCGATCGCACAACTAACCAGAACAGGGGACAAATACTTGTTTTTCATCGGTGCTACCTATTAGGAAGATATTAAGGCTACGTATATACTTTTTTTTTGGCGTTGCTAATTTGATCTATGACGTACGCAATATTTTTGCTCGTAACTCTAGGCTATAAGCCTTTGAAATTTCAACATGACTTGTGAATTGTCACAATCATTGTTTAATTGTGCAACGCCCTCCTATTTAAGTATATTTGACTATATAAAAACGCACTATTGATTATTTCACTAAACATATTGTCACAAGCATAAATTTTTGATAAAGCTTTTGGACATTGAGCATTAAACATTGACAAGTGACCCCGCGTCGCTCAGAGGCAAAGCCTCTTAGTCGTCGAAGACGACGATCTGCCGCATTCGCGGCTGCGGCGCAAACAAAGGCACGGACGTATCCGCTTCCCAGTGCGAGACTTTAAAAAGTCGCCAATCCTAAAGGCTATATCGAAGTGTATCCCTCCGAAAGAAGAACTATTTCAAGTCACCAATACTAATCTAGGCATTAGCTCTTTAGTTCAAACTTTAAGCAAGATTCAACCAGAATTAAGTGTTCTAGAAGCGCAGCGCGTACGCGCAGTCCGCCGCTAGGCGGCTAGGAAGCTTTGCTTCTGCGGAGGAATGGAAATTGAGGCAGCAATTCAACTAACTCAAGCTGGACTTTCGGTGGCGGTAATTAACCCCCGTCAATCCAGGGCTTTGTGGCTTACTATCTTAATTTTGCTATTTTGCTGTCTTGACGATGGGGTACATTTCATTGTTAGTTGATTGATCAAGCAAAAAAAACGCCACCAAATCATGAGATTAATTGGCAACGTTGAATATTTAACTTGAGTAAAATTATTGAGGATAGCGGCTGTCAAAATTGAGCAACAGCTCAACTACAATATACTATTGAGTCTTTTGCCCTTGACAAATTGTTAGGATCAAATGAATAGCCAAAAGATAAATGCCGCTGAGACAAGGAATTAGGAGAGGAAATGAAATGTGCATGTTTACCAATATTGAACGTGTAGTTTAACTTTTCCTGAGGTTCGTACGTATATAGAACGCCAAACCATTTCTATGACCGAATTTCACCAGAGACAAATATGTATAAAACTGTGCAACTTCGTCAAGAGCAAATCTGGCTCGACAGCTCGATTTTCTCTTGGCACAATTCTCAAGTTACGCAATCTTAACCAAGATGCTTATGCCTGCTTTCGTTGTTTTCTGAGCTAGAGCAAAACATCTATTTCACAACAATCAAATATTGATAATGTTGCTTTGATGGTTTTTTATCAGTATTAATATCTATAATAATAGCTAATTTTTGGTTTGGCAAATATAATTGTGTGTAAATATACATTGATTGCTATATTTATTGCTTTTTTTTCCTAACTTTATGAATTCACGCCCTAAAATCGAGCGTATCTGGTTGATTTTTAGTCTAATCATATTTTCAGGTATCAATCTGAATTTATACTTAAGTTCTACCGTACTAGCTCAAAATCCTCCTCAGTCGATTGAACTGTCTATAGATGAAAAAAGTGATTTACAGCGGGGAAAAGTTGTTTTAAAAGGAGAAAAGGGCAAGTACTTAGGTCAAGTTATAGCGACAGGTGATATCACAGCAGCCTGGGAAGTGTTAACAGATTATGACAACTTTGAGCAGTTTTTACCTAACATTAGCGCCAGTAAAATAATTGAGTCAGTAGAAAATAGGGTGGTTTTTGAACAGGTAAACCTAGTAGATCTTTGGCTATTTCAACAGGAGTTTATAGTTCAGATTGAAGCACTCAAAAGCAAGCCAAACAAAGTAGATTTTAAAATTGTTGATGGTGAGTTAAAAAAACTGGTAGGAAGATGGCAAATAGAGGAAACATCTCCAGGAAAAATTTTGATTTCCCATGCAGTGGAAGTCGAGCCAGGTTCTGATACCGAAAAGCCTTTTTTTTATGGTGTTTATGAGAGTTCTTTGGAAGAAACTTTAAAAGCGATCGCCACAGAAATCACCAGGAGATCGCAATTATAAAAGAATGCCTAACTTAGACGATAAATAGTTGTTGATCACCGTAACTTTTGTGGTAACGATAATTTGGGATGATTTATAACACCTTGAAAGGGCGGATCATCGATCCAACTACATTGAAGTCTTCTGTATTCCTGATTTGAGAGGCAAACTGCTTCTACCTAATTCTTCAAGATTAAGTTCCCACTTGGGGGGGATGCTAGTCGGGTTATATTTGTAACTGGCTAAACACTGATTTTTCTGATTAAAAATATTGAGACTGTATCCATGCTTACGAGCCACAGTCCCAAACTGATTTACAAAACGATAGCGTCCAAAATAGTCTAGTAAAGTCCACAGTTTCCAGTTGACAACTAAGTTGATTTGTTGTTTTTGAGGATCAGCTAGCCAGTTTTGTATTAGTTTACCCCCGAAGGGATCAAACTGTAAAGCCGCCCACCAAAAGCTAGAAAGATTTATGGCTGAATTATGTGAATTAATTGTTGTAGATGAGAGCGAACTAGACTGATTAATAGTATTATCTATAGGTTTATCTACAGGAATAGTATTTAATGGGACTAGAGATTGATCTTCAATTTGATAACAATTGCGAATAGGATGCTCGACAATCTCCCTAGAAATTGCTTTTAGAGCAAAGCTGTTGATTAAGAGGAAAGATAGCCCAGTTGAAATGATTGCTGCGCTAAATATATTCATAGCGGTTTAATAATTAAC
>JBCCNG010000226.1:0-6811 GCA_039025955.1 Cyanobacteria bacterium P01_C01_bin.72
AATTAGCTAATGTTCAAGCGATTTAAAAACCTTCTTTCCCCAGAAGCTAATCAAAAACGGACGGCAATCAATACAGCTGATGTTTCTAGTTGGGAAGCGCAAATTGCTCAGGCGGACGCTTTATGGGGGCAGGGAAAAATCAGCGAAGCATTAGCAGTCTATGAGTTAGCGATTGAGCAAAATCCCAATTTACCTGAGATTCAGCGGCGTTTAGCGGGACGAATCAAGCAGCAGGGAGATCTGGCGATCGCTTATGAAAGATTAGCCACGGGTCTAAAAAATCAGGGCAAGATTGAGCAAGCCGCTAATTATTATCGCCAAGCAATTAACCTCAAAGCCTTAACGGGCAATACGAAAAATCAACTGTTGCGTTCTAGCGTTTCCCCCACCAAGAAATCACCTATTCCTATTGCCAGTCTTAAAGAGGCAGCCTTTTCTTTTCAGCCTCTCACTAATAATTCTGCCCTAGTGCGAGTCGCTAGCGCCCCCCCTATCTTACCCAACCTTGATAGTGACACCACGCCCCGATTCTCACCACGCATCAAGGCGGTAAATCCCCAACAGGCAAGGGAGATTGATTGGGAAACAGCACAGGTTTATTTTCAAAAAGCACTAGAGCATCTAGAAAAAGAAGAATGGGAACAGTCAGCCCTAGCCTGTAAACAGGCGACCCAAATTATGCCAGACATGGCAGAAGCATATAAAATCTGGGGCAATGCTCTCCAGAGAATGGGGCAGACTGGGGAAGCAATGGCTTGTTATGCCAAGGCAGTAGAGGTCAAGCCCAATTTAGCTGAAGTTTATGCAGGAATTGCCGATATTTATGCTCAAAAAGAGAAATGGCAACAGGCAATTAAGCATTATCAGAAAGCAATTATCATTAAGCCTAGTGCCAAGATTTATCGTAAACTCGCCGCAGTGTGGCAAAAGGTTGGTGAAACGGAAAAAGTAGAATTTAATCTTTATCAGGCTACAGAATTAGAGCTATCAGAAAAATCTTCAGCCCAAGCAGCCATAGAGACAGAATTAGCAGCAGTAGATCCCAACAACATTGATGATTCGATCGCAACCTATTGTCGAGCAGCAGAGCAGTTAGCCCAGCAGAACCGTTGGCGACAGGCAGCACAATACTATCGTCAGGCGCTAGACCTCAGTATGTCTCGTCCTGCCCTGCCAGGATCGACCGTCAAGCAAAACCAACTAGGTCAAGCTCGCCAACCTTTAGCAGATACGAAAGTAAATACCGAAGCAAATAAAAATAATCTCAATCAGGTCTCTCCTGCTAAAGCACCCTTAAGCCAGTTAGACAAAGCAATTAGACGTTATCATAAACAGGCAAAGCTACAGCCCAATTCCCCCAAGATTTTTACAGATTTAGGCAATCTTTACGCCAGAAAAGGCAAATTCACCGAAGCGATCGCCTGCTATAGTAAAGCAATCAGATTGAACGGAAAATACGCCAAAGCACACCTAAGTTTAGCGAGAACCCTGCTGAAAACTGGTAGACAAGAAGAGTTTATCAAAGAGATGCAGATGGCTTTGGTTTTAGAACCTCAAATCGGCACAGCAATAGATCGCTTTTATTTGGCAAATGCTTTAGTCAAACAGAATCGAGAACAGCAGGCAATTGGTTTTTACTATAAAGCAACCGTACTTGACCCCACATTTTCTGAGTCTTACCATCGCCTCAGCCAAATATTAAATAAACAGGGCAAACATGATCAGGCGATCGCCTTTTTGCAGGAGAATATTAGACACAATCCTCAAAGTGCTGAATCCCACTTCCTTTTAGCAGATATCCAGGAACAGCTATCAGATTGGGACAGTGCGGTTAAAACCTACAGTCAAGTGCTACGAATAGATCCCAAGTATCCTCAAGCGTCAAAAAGACTAAATCATGTACTGGCACAGAAACTGAAGTCCAGCCGTAAGGCAAAAAGTGAATCGGCTAGTTAGATTCTTTCTCTAATAGTTCTCTAATAAAGAGGCTAATGATTAAACCCAGAATCACAGGTTAAAATTTGGTATTGGCACAAGACTATCGACATCCATCAAAACGACAGAAGATCTTGCCTGGACTAAATAGCGATCATCATAGATTTTCTTGGCTAAGACAGGATCAGCTATATCGTCGGGCGCAGAGAAAGAAGTATCGACAATACGATGCCAACAATTCCCAAGTTTGAGAGAGGGTAATTCAAATTCTAGTGCTTGCCAATAGGCGTTGAATATAATGTGTAGTCGCTCACCACTGGGGGGATGACAAAGAGAAAAAGCTAAACAGTGAGAATTATCGCTCCAGTCGGGCTGTTGCAAACGCTGTCCATGCCAGATGATGTGAGGTTTTTGGCTGACTTGATTAACCTGCAAGAAATCTTCTTCCCGAAAAATTTCTAGCCCTTGATTGAACTTAATCAGTTTTTTAACAAAGCGCAGTAAACCCTGGTGCTTTTCTACCAAATCCCAATCAAACCAGCTTAGTTCGTTGTCTTGGCAATAGGCGTTGTTGTTACCCAACTGAGTATGCCTAATTTCGTCTCCCATCAAGAGCATTGGTGTTCCCTGAGACATAAATAAGACTGTCAAAAAATTCTTGATCTGCTGCCATCGTAGCTGTTGAATAGCGGCATCACTGGTTTCTCCTTCCACGCCACAGTTCCAGCTAAAGTTGTGGTTACAGCCATCACGACTTTCTTCTTTATTTGCCTCGTTGTGCTTCTCGTTATAGGAAACCAGATCGCTGAGGGTAAAGCCATCATGACAGGTGACAAAATTGACGCAACGGTTAACATCAGTATCTTGATGAAAATAGATATCTGGGCTGGCGAGGATTCTAGCGGCGAGGTTTTTGACGGCACCGAGATCGCTTTTTACAAAACGCCGTACATCGTCTCGAAATGGTCCATTCCACTCAGAAAACCAGTCTGCCTGATCAACAAACTTACCTACATCATACAGTCCTGCTGCATCCCAGGCTTCGGCAATCAGCTTACTTCCCGCTAAGACAGGATCGGACTCAATAATCGAGAGGATCTTTAACGCCCCAGCATCCTCAATCGGCTCACCATATACATCTCTTGATAAAACGGAAGCTAAATCAAAACGAAAACCATCAACGTGCATCTCGGAAACCCAGTAGCGCAGAGAATCGACAATTAAGCGCCCTACCACGGGATGGTTGCCCTTAAAGGTATTGCCACAGCCACTATAGTTTTTATATTCTTCTTGGTTCTCTTCGAGAATATAGTAAGTCTGATTGTCTAAACCGCGAAAAGAAAGAGTCGGACCATTTTCATTGCCCTCTGCCGTGTGGTTAAATACCACGTCTAAAATCACTTCGATGTTCGCTTTGTGTAATGCCTTAACCATATCGCGAAATTCGTCCACAGCCCCTAAAGGATCGCGTTGAGAGCTATAGCCACGATGGGGGGCAAAGAAGCCGACTGTACTGTAACCCCAATAGTTTTTTAAGCCTGGGCGCACGTCTTGGAGATCAAATTGGTGAACGGGTAATAGTTCAACGGTAGTAATGCCCAATTCTTGGAGATAGGGAATTTTTTCGATTAGCCCCGCGTAAGTCCCTCTTTTATTGGGAGCAACTCCTGAGTTTGAGTTGCGGGTAAAGCCACCGACGTGCATTTCGTAGATGACGCTGGAAGAGTAAGGAATTCGAGGATGGCGATCTCGTTCCCAATCATAGGTACTGGGATCGACCACTACTCCTTTAAGGGCATGAGCACAGTTATTACCGCGTTTTGCCGCCGCTTGGCGATCGTAAAATTCTTCCCCGACAATTGCTTTAGCATAGGGATCTAACAAGACCTTAGTTTTATCAAAGCGGTTGCCTGTTGCGGGGTTGAATTCGCCATAAGCTCGATAACCATAGATCTGCCCTGGTTTGAGATCAGGAATAAAGACATGCCAGTAATGATAGGTTTTGTGGCGAACGGGGTCTAGTTTGATCACGTAAGTAGGTTTTGCCGCCTGAACCGTATTAAAAAGCAGTAGCTCAATAGCTGTGGCATTTTGTGAGAAAACGCTGAAATTAACACCATTGGGATAGACCGTTGCCCCCAGAGGAAAACTTTCTCCAGGTAATACTCTTGGTTTCCTAACCATATTTTTGATTTACCTATCAGCCCTTAGCTCTTCACTCCAGCATTTACCATACCATCCTCAATTGAATGTTGACAGTATCTAGACAAGCAGAAGCCAAAGTTGGGTTTGGTCTTTTTTAGTTTTTAGTTCTTAGTTTTAGCTGCACAAGCCAATAACTATAGTTCGAGAAATTCTCGCATGTAGCGATTAACGAGTTTAGGCTGTTCTTGCTGCACCCAATGGCTACAGTTGGGAATGTATTCTACTCGCCAATCTTGCACATAAGCCTCTGTACCGTAAGTTAACTCTTTGCCTAAAGCGCTGTCTGTTTCCCCCCAAATTGTTAAAGTCGGCGTGTTTAAGATTTCCCAGGTTCGCGGTTTAAGCTCAAATAGCTGGGGAAAAATGCCGCGATAGTAGTTAAGCATCGCCGTTAATGCTCCTGGTTTAGCTGCTGCATCGCGATAAGCGTTGAGATCGGCAGCGCTAAATGCGGTTTTATCGATCGCCATGCCCGAAAAAGCTTCCTTGACCGCTTGATAATCATTGAGCTGCAACAACCATTCTGGCAGTAGAGGAATCTGGAAAGCCAGAATATACCAGCTTTTCAATAGCTGTTCTGGTGTCCGTAAACCCTGAGCAAATTTAGCTGGATGGGGAATATTCAGCACAATTAACTTTCCCACCATGGCTAGATAGGCGTAGGCAAAGTTCCAGGCGATCGCTCCGCCCCAATCATGAGCCACCAGAATACAGTCTTGGTAGCCTAAACCAGTAATGATGCCCCGCACATCCTCAACTAATTCAGCCATTTGATAGGCAGCAACTCCCTCTGGTTTGTCGCTATCGTTGTAACCTCGCAAATCTACCGCTACGGTATGATAGTCTGCTGCAAATTCTGTAATCTGATGTCGCCAAGAGTACCAGAACTCAGGAAAACCATGTAGCATTAACATCAGTTTTCCTGAGCCTGCACTTACGTAATGCAGATTGACACCGTTGGTTTCAATAAAGCTGTGCTGCCAGTGATCCATAAAGTTAGGTGTATTGTCGTTTCAACATGCTCAATGTAAGCATCCAACAAAGAGAATTTGTAATCTTAGAAAGAAACAAAAAAAGCTGATTTTAAAATAAGAAGTGTTCTAGCGGCTAAGACTGACTGAACAATGGTATTGTAACGAAATCCTTACGTGAGTGTGGTTCTTACCCTCAATTGATGACACGCCCTAGCGACATTACAGGCAAAACGGGACTAAAAATTATTCAAGCCATGTTAGCAGGAGAAATGATTTAATATTTTAGGTTAGGACAAATAGTTACCTTTCGTCAGGCAATTATATTTAGGCAATTATACTCATGGACTATAAAGACGCAGGTGTTGATGTAGAAGCGGGACGTTCTTTTGTCAACCAGATTCGTCAGGATGTTGAAAGTACTAAGCGACCAGAGGTATTAGGTGGATTAGGCGGATTTGGAGGTCTATTCCAGATGCCTTCAGGCTATCAGCAACCCGTCTTAGTCTCAGGTACAGATGGTGTAGGTACGAAGCTCAAAATTGCCCAAGCAATAGGTTGTCACGACACGGTAGGTATTGACCTGGTAGCGATGTGTGTCAATGATATTTTGACCTCTGGTGCTGAACCACTTTTCTTCTTAGATTATTTAGCTACAGGAAAACTTAACTCTCAGCAGCTAGCGGAAGTAGTCAAGGGAATTGCTCAGGGATGTCGCCTTAGTGGTTGCGCTCTATTGGGGGGAGAAACTGCAGAAATGCCTGGATTCTACCAGCTTGGAGAGTATGATCTGGCGGGATTCTGCGTTGGCGTAGTCGAAAAAAGCAAGCTGCTTGATGGCTCACAGGTGCAAATTGGCGATGTGGCTCTTGGTTTAGCTAGCGCAGGAGTTCATAGTAACGGTTTTAGTCTGGTACGCAAGATTGTGGAGACAGGAGGATATTCATGGTCAGATACTCCAGAAATATTTAACGGTAATAGTCTGGGGAAAGAGTTGATTACTCCGACTCAAATCTATGTCAAGCCAATCTTAGAATTGCTCAAGACCGAAATAGAAATTCACGCCATGGCGCATATTACGGGCGGGGGCTTACCTGAAAATCTACCCCGCTGTCTTAATCAAGGGCAGTCTATCGTTGTTAAACAAAATAGCTGGAATATTCCCCCTGTGTTTGAATGGCTAGCCCAAGCTGGAAAAATTCAGCCAGAGGCGATGTTCAATACTTTTAATATGGGTATTGGCTTTGTAGTCATAGTACCGTCAGCGCAGGCTCAATCAGCTTTAGACTGGTTTGAATCGCAAGATATAGCAGCCGCTCAAATTGGAACAGTAACTTCAGGAGACGGGACTTTAGCTTTTAATTGATTTTTGCATCTTCTATGTTATGAGTAGGTTTTCCTAATTGGTTAGGAATAGTTTATCCGGCAGTTGCTAAAGCAGAACGTAAAGCACGCTGACCAAGACTATATAGTCATTCTAATTAATTTCCATATCATACAAGTTATTAGCTCGTAGTTAGTAGGTAGTAGGTAGCAGTAATAGTACGATACCGAAAATCAGGTGGTTTCTATTTAGAATGACTATAAACTAAAAGAAATAAGCCCCAAAACGGATTGCTGGTTTGGCAATCCGTTTTGGGGATTAAAGAAAAACACTACTAGTAAAAAATAAAAGGTCTTTGAGAAATTGATAATAAGAA
>JBCCNG010000227.1:0-6804 GCA_039025955.1 Cyanobacteria bacterium P01_C01_bin.72
ATTGATCAGCATTTTTAACTGCATTCTGATTGGTTTAATTTTTATATTGCATAAAATAAACTAATCACTATATTGAGCAGAATCGGAAGATTAAGAAATATTAATATTTTCTTTATCTATTTAGTAATCGGGTATTTTACGCCAGGTCAATCTTGGCTTAATAAGTATTTTTGCCTAGATGTTTCTAACTTGATAATAGCTGCATTTGGCTGAAAGCAGAAGAAAATAATGAACAGACAGCTTCACTAGCAACTCTATAGCTGTTAATCTCTTCACTGTTAAGAGCAATAATGATAATTCATGATTTAGCGGAGAAGTACTGTCGATTCACATGATTTACTTAAGTAGTCCTGAGTAGAACAATGCCACAAAAATAGCTAACACAAATAGGTATCTGTACTAGCTATTTAAGAGTGGTTCAATTTTCAATATTGCGATCGCCTGTCTTTTAAAGACTCCAACTTTACTGATTAGCAGAATCAGAGCGATAGTTTTTATTGTGAGGAAAGAGAGTAACTAAAAGCTCATTAATATAAAGCTGACCAACAACAGGTGGTTTATTTTGACTAAGAGGAAACTGTGTCGAAGTTTCTACCGTTTCCGCTGGAGTAACAGGAGGTGAACTAGAAACAACATTCGATTCAGGAGCATTTTTGGGAACATCCGGCTGTTGAGGCTGACTTACATAGCTGTAATTATTACTAGAATTACAGCTAGCTGGGCTAGAGCTTTTGCCGTTTAGAGTAGATGTAGCCTTAGTTTTAGTCTTGGGTTCAGCATTGCTGCTTGGTTCTACCTGACGAGAACTATCACCCAAAACAGAGCCTGGTTCAATTACTACCATCGCCGACACATTTACCTGAAAAATCGTGCTGGAAGTGCCAATACAACAATTATTGCCAATTCTGCTCGCACCGATAATCAGTACTCCTGCCCCCACAATAGCTCCGCTATCTATTTCCACAGAGCCTTGAGCCGCATTAATAATTACTCCCATTCCAATACAGACATCCACACCAATAACAATCTTATGATTAGGAGCAGCCTGTAAGATAGTTCCCGGAGCCAGAGATGCTGTAGGGTGAATTTCTACATCACCGCTAACGCGAATATCTTTGTTTGGAGTCGGTTGTGGAGGTGGGAGGTAAATCATGAATCAAAATAAATTTATTGCTGGACTCCAGAGCAGTGGTAATTACTCTTTTGCCCTCGTCGTACATGCCACCCCTGTGCTGGCTATGGTCGTTGAATAATCGTTTCGGCGACTCTCTTTTTATTTTTGGGATCAATACCGAGTAATTTTACATACTCGCCAGAATGCTCTGCCAGACAAACTTCCAAAGATGCTACTACATCTAACTCGTGACGACTATCAATTGGCGAACAGCTTTTCCAAGACTGACTTCTAAAACGTCGCTTATCAGCATGTTCTGTACCAATTTTGAATCCCGCCGCTAACAGAGAACGTACCTGTTGCACCGCTTCATCACTTAGCTGCACATTGCCAAACTGATTGTAGCTAGAGGAACGATTTTGGTTCACAGAGTTACTGGTATAGTCGGAGACAAAATAGCCTTTGCCATTACCGTTACTCTTGCTACCGTTACCATTGACTGAATTATCCCCCGGTCGCTGGATAATTGTTTCAGCTACTCGGCGTTTTGCCTCGGCATCAATGCCTAGCATACGCACGTATTCACCTGAATGCTCGTCTAGACAAGCTTCCAGAGCGGCAACGACATCAGACTCACGAGTACTATCAATGGGAGAACAGGTCTTCCAGGATTGACTTCTAAAGCGTCGCTTATCGGCGTGTTCTGTGCCAATTTTAAATCCAGCCGCTAGCAGGGAGCGAATCTGTTGAATAATTTTTGCGCCTAATTTACTACCGCCACCATTGCTGTAGCTGGAGCTGCCATTGCTGCTGCCGTTGCTTGAACTCCAGTTTTTCGTTGCCTGAACAGGATTGTCGCCTGGACGCTGGACTATTATCTCTGCCATACGGCGTTTGGCATGATTATCAACCCCAACTACTCGTACATATTCATCAGGATATTCTGCCAGTGCTTGTTCCAGCGCATTGAATACCTTGCTGCTGCTACCGTCAATCTGTCCGACGGTCAACCAAGATTTAGTTCTAAACCGCCGCTTGCTGGCACGCTCGATACCAATGGCACAGCCCTGAGATACTAGACTATTGATTTGATTGGCAACATCTCCGTTGAGGATGCTGCTACTGCCGTTACGACTCTTGCTGCCAGAACGATTTCTGCCGCCGTTATGACCTCGATTGTGATTACTGACGTTTCTAATTGAACCTGACCCAGGACTATCTTCGGGACGCTGAACCACCATCTCCACCACTCTTCTTTTGGCTCTGGGGTCTACGCCAATTAGTCTGACATATTCTCCCTGATACTCTCGTAGTACAGATTCTAACTCAGCCAAAATATGGCTTTCATTACGGCTGTTAATCCGCTCTCCAGTGAGCCAAGACTTGGTTTTAAAGCGACGACGATTGGCATGTTCGGTACTGATAATGCAGCCTTGCGTCAGTAGCGATCGCACTTGGGTTTTTATATCTGAACTTAAACTCATATTACTTTCTGAATTTGTATAGTCACCTTGATCATTAAGATCGGAATTTGTATTTGTCTGTGATCTGCTCGATGGTTTATCTGCTTGAGAATTACTACAGGTCTCATCGTCAGCACAGCGATAACCAGCCAAAAGAGCTTCGTTAATTTCCACAACGTGGCTCGCAAAAGTGCGATCGCTATCTATAACGTCTGGTAGGCGTTCTGCCTGCTGTTGGTTGACGATCACTGCCCCAGAAGGTACATACTTACCAGGAGGAATCTCAACATCTTGAACTAAGGCGTGCATCATAATAATGCAGCCATTGCCCACCTTGGCGTTAAACACTGTGGAGCGAAAACCAATAAAGCATTCATCCCCAATGTAAGCTGGTCCATGTATCAGCGCCATATGAGTAATGCAGGTATTCTTACCTATCCAGACAGAATATTCCTGATTATCGTCACCAGCTACTCGACCTTTCTCAAGACCGTGAATCACAACCCCATCCTGGATGTTGCTACTCTCGCCAATATAAAAAGGTGTTCCTTCATCAGCCCGAATCGAACTGCCTGGAGCAACAAACACATTAGCGCCAATTCTGACATCTCCGATCAAGCGGGAAAAAGAATGTACATAGGCACTATCATCAACTTTCGGTGTTGCCAGATTGTTTGACCACGGAGTTGGGGGTGCCGCTTTTGTGCGGACTGGCATTACTTTAATTCCTCCTAAACTAACTTGACGAAGTCAACGCAAGTCCCATCCTGTAAAGGCGGGATACTGTTGACCATCGCTCTCTATCGATGTAACCGTATTTGCTAATCGACTTTACGACAGTCTTTCAGCTTCTTTTTTACTGTAAAGGGCATTGCGTTCAACGTTGACAGTATCAATGATGCCAACGATGGTAGCATCCAAAGGTTTAGCTTCTTGACCAGCCTCAATCCTCGCCGCACTACCACGACTAACTAGAACCCATTCGCTCACGCCAGCCCCAATTAAGTCTCCTGCAACTTCATACTTAGGCAGAAGCTGACCTGACTCATCTATATATTGAACCAAAAGTAACTTGATCCCTCTCATGCTGGGAGCTTTATGAGTACTAACTACTGTGCCGCGAACTTGGGCTATCTGCATACCATGTTGCCTAAACTCATGTTGCTTAAATTATTGCCGTAATATTCTCTAGATAAATTCTATGGTCTTCTCAAAGGACGAGGATTAACGCTTTCACGGAACTGTTCTACCGCTTCGGTGTAGCGAATGGGTAAAACATATTCCAGGTTCTCGTGAGGACGAGCAATAATATGAGTTGATAGTACCTGACCACCATTGACTCTGGCGACATTTTCTGTACCTGCCGCTACAGAGGCTTGAACCTCAGAGACATCACCGCGAACGATTACCGTAACTCGACCTGTACCAATTTTTTCGTAACCCACTAAAGTTACACGGGCGGCTTTAACCATTGCATCCGCTGCTTCTACCACTGCGGGGAAACCCAAAGTTTCAATCATTCCAACTGCGATCGACATAATTTTACTCCTGAATTTTTAAGGATGCCCCGCCGAAGCGGAACATAGTCATTTAACTGCTAAATTTACTATTAGTTTGGCGCTGAACCCAGTTCAGCTAGCTCTTAATAATTTATTAATAGGTGCGGAACTGTTCGACTTCCTCGGTATAGCGAATGGGTAGAACGTATTCCAAGTTTTCGTGAGGACGAGCAATAATATGGGTAGACAGAACTTGACCACCGTTTACTCTAGTTACGTTTTCAGTACCCGCAGCAACTGATGCTTGAACTTCGGAGACATCACCACGAACGATTACCGTAACCCGACCTGTACCAATTTTTTCGTAACCAACCAAAGTTACGCGGGCTGCTTTTACCATGGCATCTGCTGCTTCTACTACCGCAGGGAAACCCAAAGTTTCAATCATTCCAACTGCAATTGACATAATTTTTACTCCTTTACAGCTAGCTATCTTGCTAACTCTTTTTTGCTAAATTTACTGGTGTTTAAGTATTGTGATTACTAATTTGCGTACGGATCGTTAATTAGGAGCGAAAAGATTCCACTTCCTCTCAAAACTAGATATAGATGAAATAAACTTGCTTGACAGTCGAGGCAACTTTCCTCGTCAATCAGACATTCTTTTTACGCTCCTCAATGAAACCGCTAAACCCGAACCATACTGGCTGATAGAAAACTCACAGCGAATGAAGTTTGCTATTTTATTGGTTAGGCTAGATCTGAAAATAGCTAAAACCGCTGCTCCAAAAAACCATTGGGAAGCAACAAAGAAGCACATGCTAATTTATTTACTCCTATATCAAGCATAGATAACCATGACTCCTTTGACAATATAAAACATGATTATATTTTTTAATTTGATTGTTAATGAGAATTAATACCTGGTGCAAAAAAGCTGCATATTTTTGGACGGTGGGAAGTGTATCTTGGTGATACTAGTGCTTTTTATAATTTATTTATAGTGTTGGCTTCAATTTATTTTGTCTTTCTGACAACTCTAACAGTTGCTCAAATATTTGCCGCTGCTTTGTAAGAGATAAATTCTGCCTATTATTTCCATCATATTGATTGGGGGGGAACCCTGAGAGGGATTATCTTAGAGCTAGCTAGTTTACTTGCCGGTCTGTTTCCTTTCTGTTCGAGGCATGCCGTCTTTTTGCTGGGAGCAGAGGGAATAAATAATAGTTTTATCTTGAATAATTTAGGAGGATAATAGCTGGTAGAATAGGGATTTGAGGAAAACTATAAATCTTTTTTTCCAGACTTGAAAAAAGTCGGGTTGGGTTAGTTTTAAATTTGATAAGGATAAATTCTGGCGTAGTAAATTATTTAGACAGTTTTGATGACTGACTTTCTATTAGGAAATTTTTGGTTAATACCTGCATATAGCTTGATAGGTGCATTGATAACCTTACCTTGGTCTTTGGGAATCGTGCGCCAGACAGGACCTCGACCTGCGGCATATATTAACATCTTGATGACAATTTTGGGTTTCATCCATGGCTCAATTATTTTCAACCTGATTTGGAGCAGGTCGGCACAGCAGTTTGTGTTTCATTGGCTTCAGGTAGCCGATCTAGACCTAACTTTATCTTTTGAGCTGTCTCCCGTAAGTTTTGGAGCATTAGAGTTAGTTACGGGTATTAGCCTACTAGTGCAGATATATGCCCTGGGATATCTGGAGAAAGACTGGTCGTTAGCGAGATTCTTTGCCTTAATGGGCTTTTTTGAAGCTGCTTTAGCAGGTCTGGCTTTGAGTGATTCTTTATTACTTAGCTATTGTTTGCTAGAAGCTTTGACTCTATCTACTTATTTGTTAGTCGGCTTTTGGTATGCTCAACCTCTGGTTGTCACTGCCGCTAGAGATGCCTTTTTGACCAAAAGGGTGGGTGATATTGCCATGCTGATGGCGATTGTCGCTTTATCTAGCTATGGAGAGGGGCTGAACTTCTCCCAATTAGAAATATGGGTTGAGGGGCATCAGCTAGGACCAACTGTCGCTGCTTTACTGGGTTTAGCCTTAATTGCTGGTCCAATTGGTAAATGCGCTCAATTTCCCCTTAACCTCTGGCTGGATGAAGCCATGGAAGGTCCAAACCCAGCAGGCATTATGCGCAATTCGATTGTGGTATCGGCTGGGGCTTATGTGTTGATTAAGTTAGAGCCAGCAACTACTCTCTCGCCAGTTTCTGCTGATGCACTGATTATCGTGGGGGCAATCACGGCGATTGGTACGTCTTTGATGGCGATCGCCCAAATAGATATTAAGCGAGCTTTATCTCATTCTACCAGCGCCTATATGGGTTTAGTGTTTATCGCCGTCGGTCTGAGACAGGTGGATATTGCCTTTTTACTCTTGTTCAGTCATGCGATCGCCAAAGCTCTCTTGTTTATGAGCGCAGGTTCAGTCATCTTAACTACTAATAATCAAAACGTATCGGAAATGGGGGGATTGTGGTCGAGAATGCCTGCCACCAGCCTATCGTTCTTAGTGGGTGCAGCAGGATTAATTGCCTTCTCTCCTCTGGGTATTTTCTGGACTTATGCTCGCTGGTTTGGAGGTTCTTGGGATGTAGACTGGTGGCTGCTGTTCATTGTTATGTTTGTCAATCTTTTCTCGGCGATTAACCTCACTAGATTATTTAGAGTGATCTTTATGGGTCAACCTCAAGTCAAGAGTCGTCGC
>JBCCNG010000228.1:0-6799 GCA_039025955.1 Cyanobacteria bacterium P01_C01_bin.72
ATGTTGCATTGGTGACTCTGCTCGACCCTCACCAGCAACTTCCCACTTGCCTGGCCCTACACAACAAGATTTTGCATTGGTGACTCTGCTCGACCCCCTAGAAGACCCTAGTGCAGAAGGCAATATAATACCAAAGAAACTAAAAAGAAATTCGACAAAATGGAAAAAAAATGTCTTCAAACAAAAGGTTAACAAAGGGGAAGAACACGATACTAAAAGTGGAAACAAAATACCTTCAAAAACAGTTGGTGAACCATGCACGTGTAAAAAAAAATGTTTTGACAGGGTAGGTTTGCCTCAGATAAACCAAATTTTTTCTGAGTTTTATCATCTTGCAGATAAAAACCTGCAAGATGCTCATCTTTTTGGCGGTATCAAAAGAATGGATGTCACGAGGAGACGTGCAAAAACAGGGGAAAGAGGGCAGTATAGAACAGCCACATATAAATATACTGTGAGTACAGGACAATCTGTTATTGAAGTTTGCGCGCAGGCCTTCCGTTCTATTCATGGTATTGGAACAACACGCTTTAAAAGGCTGAGAGACAAAAATCAAACTACTGCGCCAAAAGATAAAAGAGGTCGACATGGAAAGCAGCGAAAAATAGCTGAAAATATAGTGAAAAGTGTCAAAGAACATATCAAATCATTTCCGCGGCGAGAGTCCCATTATTCAAGGAAAGATAACCTAAATCGAGTGTACCTTCATGAACATCTGAACATAAAAAGAATGTGGCTACTGTATTTGAGAGAATTTGAACCAGCTGAATTGAATAAGTATCAGAGTGGTCAGAAAAAAGAAATGAAATGTCAAGTGAAATATTCTTTTTACAAGCATATATTTCTTACCGAATATAACTTAGGATTTGGACAGCCAAGAACGGATACATGTTCTCAATGCGATAGGCTGCAAAACAAGATTGAAAATGCGACAAATGAAGCGGAGAAGAAGAAGCTTGAAGACGAAAAAAGATGCCATGTTACAAAAGCAGATAACGCATACAACCTGCTAAAAAACTTGCAAAAGAGTGCTGCAGAGGACGAAAAAACTGCTATGTATACATTCGACTTTCAACAAAATTTACCATCCCCAACATTGCACTCAAACGATATGTTTTATTGCCGCATGCTTTGGACATACAACTTTGCTTTGCATGATTGTAAAACTCAAGATGGAATCATGCATTTATGGGATGAAACCATTGCAAAAAGAGGTTCAAGTGAAGTCTGCTCATGTTTACAATATACTTTGAATGCCCGAAAGAACAATGAAGAAAATTTGATTCTTTTCAGTGATGGATGTTGTGGCCAGAATCGGAATAAGGCTATGGTGTCATTTCTCCTTTCTTTAATTCAGAACAAAGTGTACAAAAGAATCGATCATTATTTTTTGATTAGAGGACACACATTTCTTCCAAACGACAGGGATTTCAGCAGCATCGAGGGAAGGAAAAAGGTAGCTAGAGCTCTGGTTCCAAAAGACTGGACAAAGATCATCAAAGACAGTCGTCTTGTACACCCGTTTGAAGTTGTTGAAATAACGCAAGACAACATTTTTGACTACAAAACCTATGCAGAATCTAAAATGAAAAGTTCTTTTTCTGACACTGACGGACAAAAACTGAAATTTCGAGATGTGATGTGGTTTTCCTACGGGGAAAGTGAAGTGTTTAACGAGACATTTACTGGAACAAAACTAGAGTCACACCCACAAGAAGTATGGTGTAGGTACACACACAATACTGGTGAGCCTTGGAAAAAGATCAATGTGTTTAAACGCCAGAAAGGCAGAAGATCGCCAAATGATGTGAATGGAACAAATCTAAAAAAAAAGTACACTGCACCACAGAAGCTGAAAGCTGCAAAAAAGAGCAAGAATCAATTATTATTATTGATAAATATACGACAGGATCTAATTAGAAGGAAAGACTTTTAAGCGTTAGCTAATATCCAGACTGGTAAAATACTGGAACTAGTAAGTTCAGGAGAAACTATTTTCAAAAATATAGCTAAAATTTCTTTGAACTCGCTTCAATTTAATGACCAATAAAATCATCAAACTATCTTTTAATTATCATTATGCTTGATCCAATTTCTCATCAGCATAGTTCTTCTTGGCTGCTGAATAAGAGTAAGTCATTTGGCAGCAGCAATAGATCTGCCAAAACGTTGCTGCTGTTGTTCTCAGCGATCGCCATGCTTGCGCCAGGTTTAGCAGCTAGGGCAGAGATAATTCAAGGGAAAATTGCCAGCTACAGTGCCAAAGACGGGCAGGCAGTAATTGATCTCGGTCTAGAAGATGGCGTAGGCAAGTATGATCGGGGCAAGATTAAACTAACGAGTCTCGACAGTCCCAACGTGGAATTTATTGGCGCCAATATCGTCGTTGTCAGCGTCGAAGCAAATTCAGCGGTTGTCAGCGTTAAGGAAGCTCCAGGAGTGCAAATCCCCATTCAGTCAGGGGCTACAGTAACAGTAGACACGGAATCTGGTTTTGCCAGACGAGAAGAAGAAGCGAAAATCGTAGCGGCACAAGAAGCTGATGCAGCTCGCCGTGCCAGAGAATTAGAAGAGGCTCGAACAGAAAAAGCCCGTCGCGAACGAGAACAGGAAGAGGCTCGGGCGGCAGCAATTCGTCGTCAAAGAGAAGCAGAAGAAGCCCGAATTCAAGAAACTCGTCGGCAGCAGCAAATCGAAATCCAGCGTGCTGAAGCAGCCCGCCGTCAGCGAGAATTGGAAGAACAACGTCGCGAGACTTTATCAGAACGAGTGGCAACGGGACAAATCAACCCCGAAGCTGAAGCCAACAGAGCAGCCGATCTAGGTGAAGCAAAAGACTTGTGGCAGTCTGATTCCGACTCGGATGTAAGTTTGGCAGATTTGCCCCCAGATTATCTCCAGGCATATACAGAGGCACGACAACAGCCTTCCCCCGAAAATTATTATCGGTTTGCTGAGGTTTTAATTAATTATGAGATCGCCGACCGAGCCTTAAGCTGGCTGGATGAAACTGCATCCCGCTTTCCCGATACCAAACCTGTGAATAATCTCTATCGTGCCGTCGCTTTGATTCAGCAGGGTAAGGTAGAGCAAGGTCAAAATTTGTTAAATCTTTCTGAGCTGCCAGAAGAGCCTTTAATCAACGAGTTTAAAAGTTATCTCTATACCCAAAAAGGTCAGTGGGAGCAGGTACAGACTCAGTTTACGGCGGCAGAATCGGCAGTTACCTACAACAATCGCCTAATTGCTCTTTACTGTACAGAACCGTTTATTTTTGACCGAGATACCGATCTCAGTCCCAAGGAATGCCCTTTCGGGAAGGTAGCTCGGCTGTCACCAGAAGATTTAGAGGACATGGACGACGAAGAATTTGAGGCGGCAATAGCAGCAAGCGATCGCAGTAAAGAAACCCTGGCCAAGATCAGCGAAGAGGCGTTTGCTAAATACCCAGACGATCCCTATCTGCTTAATACCTTGGGCTTTATCGCTCTTCAGCTAGAAGACTATCAGTTTGCTTACGACCGTTATCAAGAGTTAGCCACAATCTTAAATCGTTACGACAATACGCCACCCCGTTTTCAGTCGATTAAGGCTAATGCCATTAAATATGTTAACAATTACAATCAAAATTACGAATTTCTAGCTCAAAATGGGGCAGATCTCGATTCTTTGCGTTCGGATCAAAATTCTATGAGCAATGCCATTATCATTGGCGGCGCGGGCAGTTTGCTTAGCAGTGCCGTAACGAGAGATATCAGCCCTGTTGGTCTAATTGGCGGCATTCTTGCCACGTTCTTACGTTTCAATAACTCACAATCACGGGGTAGAGATATCGAGAAAGAGCGCAATTCTATCCTCGATCAGATGCATGAAACCTTTACGGAAGATGTTGATTTGGTAGCAGCACCACCTAGTTTAAAAGCAAATTCCTTATTGAGCCTAGATTTTAGCCCGACTAAACCAGCTCCCAATCCTGCCCCGACTGCTCCTCCCAGTCTGCAACCTACCAGTTCAGACTCTCCTGAGATGGAAAGAAAATTACGTGAGTTCGATAAGTTTTGGGAGAATAACTAGATATTAGGGCAATCAAGAATGAGTAAAAATAAGCCGAGTAGGAGCGTTCTCCATTTATTGCTCTGTAAAACTAATAGCTAGAAACTAACAACTAAAAACGAAAAGTCACCCGTCATTCGTGCGGGTGAGCTGTCAAGTGATTCTAGGGTTTGTCATCAATTAAAAAAAAGCCTTCTTACCCTCAATTGATGACACACCCTAATCGGCTTCAGCATTTTTTGATGCCTTCCAAGCATCTATGGTTCTTTGAAAATTAAGTTTAAACTCGTCTGCACCGAAAAGACTTCCTAAGCGTTCTTCGTCCCAGGAGGCAGAAAACAAACCGTAGCTTAAGCCCAGGACTCCCAAACCTAAAAAGCCAAAGGAGACAGCAAAGGCAGCATAAGGAGGCAATTCAACCACCTCTTTGATTTTCAGCCAGTAGCAAACAAACAGTGACGACATTCCTAAAGCCGAAGGAATACCGCAGAATACTGCCATGCGTCTGCCCATACGCTTACTGACGACATCAGGAATCGCTGATAAGTTAGAGTTTGGTCGCGAACTCCTGGGATTCCCTGGTTGCTTTTGCTTTACGGCTTTTGCTGGGGGCGTTTTTTTGGGCTTCTCTTTTTTATTGTTATTACGGGGTTCAAATGGTAAGCGACCCTGTTTAGAATCTGATGGCATAATGTCTAGTGATTAACGGCGAATGCCAAGACGAGCAATCAATTTTTGGTAGCGTTCGTAATCTTGCTTCTGGATATATGCTAGAAGTCCTTTACGACGACCAATCATTTTTAACAGCCCTCGGCGGGAGGAGTGGTCTTTTTTATTAGCCTTAAGATGAGCAGTGAGTTTATTAATTCTTTCGGTCAGAACGGCAATTTGTAGATCGGCAGAACCAGTGTCAGTTTCGTGAACCTGGTATTCAGCCATCAATTCTTGCTTGCGCTGTTGAGTCAGAGTCATAGTTGGTCTAGTATTTGATTGTCTTGATGTATGAAAGATACAAACTATTATATTATCATCGATTTTTTAAATCTTAGATTCAGAATAAAACTCGGGGTAAGACCGTGATGCGATCGCCAAGATCATAATCAATTTTTAATCGATCCTGAAATAGATCTGTAATAATGAGCAAACCCTATTTTAAGTATCTAAAACAAAAGTGAAACCATCTTCTGAGACAAATTCATTACCTACTGGTGCTAATACAGCAGTCCAGGCTACTGGTTTAGGTACATTTGGCGGTGTTTTTACTCCTTCAATTTTGACTATTTTAGGGGTCATCATGTACCTTCGCTTCGGCTGGGTGGTGGGCAATGCAGGGCTGATTGGCACCCTCATTATTGTCACCATCTCGACGGCGATTACCTTTTTAACCGCTCTTTCTGTCTGTGCGATCGCTACGGATAAAGTTGTGCGGACGGGGGGAGCATACTACATGATTAGCCGTTCTCTGGGTATTGAAACAGGAGGAGCAGTGGGGATCTCTCTTTACTTCGCTCAAGCTGTCTCGGTGGCGCTCTACACCATTGGTTTTGCTGAGAGTTTAATTAATGCCAAAGTTGATATTTTTGGTTTGAGCTTTGATTTTCAAAGCTGGAGTATGAACCAAACCTATGTGGCGTTGATCGTGACAATTTTGGTGGGAATTTTAGCAATCACCTCAGCCGAGTTGGCGATTAAGGCGCAATATTTTATTATGGCGGCGATCGCTATTTCGCTTCTCGCTTTTATTTTTGGGAGTCCCATACCTGGAGTTGAAGTGCAGTGGCTATCTAACCCTGATGTGGAGAATCCAATTCCCTTCTGGACGGTTTTTGCCGTATTTTTCCCAGCGGTGACAGGAATTATGGCGGGGGTCAACATGTCGGGGGATTTAAAAGACCCGATTAAGTCTTTGCCCACGGGAACATTAGCCGCTGTGGGTACGGGATACGTAATTTACATGATCTTGCCAATCTTTATGGCATTGCGAGCGGATTCCGCTAGCTTAGTCGATCCCGATATCTTCGTGATGCAGGAAACTGCTTTTAACGGTTTGGGTTTTACAATGCTGTTGGGAGTTTGGGGAGCGACCCTCAGTAGCGCCATCGGCAGTATTTTAGGCGCGCCGCGTGTATTACAGGCATTGGCTCGGGATAGTGTTTTGCCCCCCATGTTTAGCTTTTTGGGTAAGGGTCATGGAGTAAATGATGAACCCCGAAACGGGACGCTCGTTAGTTTGGCGATCGCAATTGCGGCGGTATGTGTTGGCGACCTGAACCTGATTGCGCCAGTTCTTTCGATGTTCTTTTTGACAACTTATTTGGTATTGAATGTTTCGGCGGGGATTGAAGGTTTTCTGCAAAGTCCTTCCTTCCGTCCTAGCTTTCGGGTGCATTGGTCTTTATCTTTACTAGGGGCGCTCGGCTGTTTGGGAGTGATGTTTTTGATTAATCCTGCTGCAACTGTCTGTGCGGCTGCTGTGGTTTCAGGAATTTATATCTGGCTTCAGCGCCGAGAACTAGAGACGACCTGGGGTGATGTTCGTCGCGGGATGTGGATGGCGTTGATCAGCAAGGGAATTTTTCAGGTCGAAGAGCAAGAAGACCCCAAAAACTGGCGACCTCACATCTTGGTTTTGTCTGGCGCACCACGCAAACGCTGGTCACTGATTGAGCTTGCTGATGGCTTTAGTCATAATCGTAGCTTAATGACGGTTTCTAGCGTCTTACCCAGTGGCTCTCGCGATCCTAAG
>JBCCNG010000229.1:0-6777 GCA_039025955.1 Cyanobacteria bacterium P01_C01_bin.72
CGAGAAAATATTATTGTTATTAACCCCAGACATAGTGATATTAATCAAATTAAATTAATTAATATAATCGATAAAATATATCCCGAACGAATGTTTCAAGGTCTCAAAAAAGTATGACCAAAAAAAGTAGCCCACAAAAAATAAAAGGGCATTATCTAACCTTGTAATATAATAGGTTTTAGAGGAATTGGGTGCACAACAGGTTTTGCTACAACGCTGTCATCAAGTAGCTCAAAGAAATTACTTCTCAGATACCAGAGTGAAAATATGAGATGTCAAAAACAACAAAGCCATATGAATATTAGGCGTTGCTAATTTAATGTATGACTTAAAGATTTTTACAAATCATCTTCCCATTGTGCAACGCCCGGAATTTAATTGTCAGGTAGGGGATTTAAAGTGCGATCGCCCAATCCTATCTAGATTAAACCTCGTCTTTCAAGCGAAAACTGAAGTTTTAAAAAACTGCACCTAAAGTTTTGAGAGTTTGTTTTTGTGCCTTAGTCAATCCACAAGCGTCAGTAATATTCGTCCCTTCATATAGTCTGGGCGATCGCAGCACGTTAAGACATTTACCCGTTTTCGCGTTCCAGATTCTAATAGTTTGGTCTTGAGAACCACTAATAATATTATTACCACAAGGACTAAATGCGACTGAAGAAACTAAGCGATCGTGTCCAGTACAGATATGCAGGCATTTACCCGTTTCTGCATCCCAAATTCTAACCGTACCATCATGTGAACCGCTAGCCAAAATTCGACCATCGGGACTAAATGCCACTGAGAAAACCCAGTTTTCGTGTCCTACCAAGGTTCGGATTATTTTGTGCTGTGAAACATCCCAAAGTTTGACAGTACAGTCGATGCTACCACTTGCTAAAACACACCTCGTATCGGAAATAGGATTGAATGCTACCGCTAAGACCCGATCGCTATGTCCTGTTAGAGTATTTATGCATTCTGCTGTTTCTAAATCCCATAGTCTTATATTGTAGTCTGTGTTGCCCGTCGCGATGGTCTTTCCTTCGGGACTAAAAGCAACCGACCAAACTGTATCGGGATGTTGCATCGGGGTTTGTAGCCGTTCGCCCGTATCAACAGACCACAATCTTAATGTTTTGTCGGCACTACCGCTAGCTAAAAGATTTCCGTCGGGACTAAAAGCAATAGAATAAATCCAATCTTCGTGTTGGGAAATAGTCTGCAAACATTTACCCGTAGTAATGTTCCACAATTTAATAGTATTGTCTCGACTAGAGCTAGCAATTATTTCTTGGTGGGGATGAAATGCTAGAGAACAAATATAATCATCGTGACCCGATAGTGTTTGAATATGCTGATTCTGGTTGTTCCAGAGTTTTACCGTCCGATCATTACTACCACTAGCGATGAAATTACCCTGGGGACTATGAGCTACGGGAAAAACCCAATCTGTATTACCATGCCAAGTTTTTAAGCATTTGCCATCCGCGCAACTCCAAAGTCTGACAGTGCGATCTAAACTAACGCAAACCATATTCTTTCCATTAGGATTAAAAGCCAGAGAAAAAATTTGATTGGTGTGTCCGTAGATAGTTCTAATGCAGGTATGGGTATGATAGTTCCAAAGTCTGACGGTACGATCGCTGCTACCGCTAGCTAAAGTTAACCCATCCGAACTAAAAGCGATCGCCGAGACGTCTCCATCGTGTAAATTGTAGGTAGCTAAAGATTTATTACTATCGAGCGACCATAATTTAATAGTGCGATCGCCACTGCCGCTAGCTAAAATTTCTCTTTTATCCCCCTTCTCAAGGGAGGTTGAGGGGATCGGACTGAAAGCGAGGGAGCGAATCCAACCATTGTGTTCCGTGAGAATTTGCCGACATTTTTGGCTGGCGATATCCCAAATCCTTACTGTGTTATCGTCGCTACCGCTAGCTAGGGTTAGCCCGTCGCTACTAAAAGCCACCGCACGAATTGAGTTTGTATGTCCCCGATAAACACCAATACATTGGGCGGTAAAAGTGTCCCAAATCCGAATAATGTTGTCACCGCTAGCACTTGCGATCGCTCTTCCATCAAGAGAATATGCCACCGAAAAAATTTCACTTTCGTGACCACGACAGGTTTTAATACAAACAGCATCTTGTACTTGCCAAAATTTGATAGTGCGATCACCACTACCGCTAATTAAGGTTTGACCGTCAGGACTAAAAGCGATCGATCTTACCCAATTAGTATGCCCTTTGCAGGTGGCTAAAAGTTGTCCTGTAGTTACCGACCAAAAACGAATCTGACAATCGGTATCTCCCGTTGCAATAATCTTACCATCGGGACTAAAAGCAGCACTCAATACATTACCCAAGGTTGATGTAAATACCGATTTAGCTAAATCTGCACCAGTAAAGTTAACGTTGTGTAGTTTTATTTCCTGAAAATTAGCCTGCCAGATTGTCAATCCTGAAAGGTTATAGTTACTAAGATCGACTTTTAGCAGATTGAATATATTAATAATATTGCCAGTTAGATACCCAATTTTTTTGCTGTTGGCAGAAGTATGTAGAGATTTGATGATTAGATTTAGACGGTCGATTAGTTGAGGTTTGGGAAATATATCGAGTAATTTACTAACTAATGGCTGTAAAATCTGAACTTCTTGGGTTTGTCTAAGATAATCTTCTGCTTGATACTTTACGACGGCAAATTGATTGAAAATATTTATTTGATTCGTTGTAATTTCTGCTACTGCTGTTTTAATTAACTTACAGGTTACATATTCTAAAACTACTGTTTGTTGCTTAAATAAATTACCACTTTTTTCAATTAGCGAGCGTCTTTTAAGAGAAGACAAAACCGATAATAAAGTAGATGGAGAAACTTTTAATACTAAATCTTGTTGTAAATCTGCAATAGAAACTGGCTTGCGATTGACTGCCAACCAATACATAATTTGTTGCTCTAAATTTGTCAGACAAGCGAATTGCTGCTGAAGAAGATCGTTAATATCTTTAAAAATTAAAAAATCTCGTCGAGAAGCAAAAGTGAAATCAGAAACATTACCTGCGAATAGCTCTTTAATATTCGCTGCTGCTACTTTTATTGCTAGGGGATTTCCTTCATAGCAATCTACTAAAGTTTGCCAATCTGAAGTCAAATCGGCAACCAATCCTTGAGAATGCAAAATTTCTCTAGCATCATTGTATGACAAGCCTAAAATTTTCAAAGCTCTTACTGATGTTTTTGCACTTTCTAAAGGATTTAAAGCTGCTATCTTTATACGAGAAGTTATTATCATACAGCTTTGATGTTCGCTTTGGGCGATCGCTTTAAAAAATCGGCTGTAAGCATCAAATAATAAGGTATTTGTTCTCGTATTTTTTAAACTATAATTTTGACTATTAATTATTGATTCTGCATTATCTAGTATTAGTAGGCAGCGCGATTTTTGTAAATACTTAATTAGTAAAACTATTTTATAATCTAGAGAATTGGGAAGATTACTATTGTTTTGCCGACTTAAAAACTGAATTAAATCTGCTAACAAATCATCAATGGTTGGGGAGTTACGCAGGCTACGCCAGATAATAAATTCAAATTCATGTTCTATCGATTTAGCTATTTTAAAAGCTAGAGCAGTTTTGCCAATTCCGCCCATACCCAGTAAAGTAATTAAACGACAATTATCCTGAATAATCCATCGCTTTAACAAACTCAGTTCTTCGATTCTGCCAAAAAAATCAGAATCTATAGCCTCACCCCAGTCACGATAATTATTACGCTGAACGATTTCTTGCCAATTGAGTCCTAAAACCAGACAATAAGCTTTAAAAGCATCTGCATTGACCGCATACTTGCCCGCTAAAAAACGTTTCCAAGTTCCCTCAGAAATTCCCTCTGCTAGATAACCTTCTTTTTGCCAAGACACACCTAAAATAGCACTGGCTGTTGCTAACCAACGAAAATCGTTAGCCTTCCAACCCTTGATTTTTCTAGCTTGTGAGATTTTGATTTGTCCATAACTAGAGGCTTTTAATGCAACCATATTCTAACTATTCGAGCGATGCTAGATGTTAAATAATAAATGTCAAGAGCGATCGCTTTCTAGCTTTATGGGGAAATAATTACTTAACAATGCTGAAGTCATATCGAGATTATGAATGTTTTATGATTATTTAAATTATGGTTTTTGCTAGATTCATTTTACCCACTTTTTAATTTAAGTATTGTGGCGTTGTTAGTATTTTTCTTGGATGAATCTAAGTTGTAAATTAGTAGTTGCTCCTAGCATGGTTAAAGTCTCTTGCTGTGCTGGAGTCAACCCTGTGACGTTAGCTATATTCATCCCTTCATAAAGTCTTTGGGGACGGATGGTTTTAAGAAATTTACCAGTTGCGACATCCCATAGGGCGATACATTGATTTTGCGAACCAGCAGCAATTACTTTTCCGTCGGGACTAAAGGCTACCGAACAAAATTGCCGATCCTTTTGGGTTAAGACTTGTAAGCAATTACCCGTTTGAGAATTCCATAACCTAACCGTACCATCGCAACTACCGCTCGCTAAAATCCCCCCACCCACCCTTGATAAGTGGGGCGAAGAGGGGATCGGACTAAACGCTATACCTGAGATGAATTCTTTGTGTCCTGTTAACTCTAAGCAACTTCCCGTTGTAATATTCCAGAGTCTCAATATGGCATCGGCATTACCAGTAGCAACCATTTCTGAGCCCTCGCTAATTCCAGAACAAAATGCTACATAATAGATCCCCTTACCAGATTGAGCTACTAAAGTGCAGTTGCATTCCCCCGTAGCCACATCCCAGATTTTTAACTCTCCATTAATGCTACCAGTTGCTAGAAGATTTCCCCGACCGCTAAAGGCAACAGACCACACTTGAGGTGTCCTAATAATCGAAGCTGTACCCGTTGACAAATCCCAAAGTCGAACCGTTCCATCTGCGCTACTGCTTGCTAAAATACGACCGCCTGGATGAAAAGAAAGCGATCGCACCCAGTCGGTATGTCCCGTTAGAATTTGCTGACACTCGCCACTTTTTACGTCCCAAATTCTAATATTGGTTTCTGCGCCGCAACTTGCGAGTTTTGTTCCCTGAGAATTATAGGCGACAGACCAGATGTGGTCGTGATGTCCCGCTAGAATTCTACATTTTTCTGTTTCGGTATTCCACAAGCGCACCGTATAGTCATTACTAACCCCTGCTAAGATAAGTGGCTTGTTTGTTTGGGGAGCAAAAGCAATGGGAAATGCCCAGTCGGTATATCCTTGTATAGTGTGGAGACATTTACCCGTCTCGATATCCCACAGCTTGCTCAGACGATCCAGACTAGCGCAAACTATAGTTTTACCATCGGCATTAAAATCTAGTGAAACTATTTGATTGGTATGTCCGTAGAGAATTTGAGAACATCTATCTTTCACTACATCCCATAATCTTATAGTATTGTCACCACTACCACTGGCTAGAATCTTACCGTTAGGACTAAGGGCGATCGCGTAAATAGCTTCACTGTGTCCTCGATAAGTTTTAAGACATTGCCCAGTTTTAATATCCCAAAACTTGATAGTGCGATCGCCACTACTGCTAGCAATAATTTTATTATTAGAGCTAAAAGCTACCGAATACACGCAAGCGGTATGTCCCTGTAATGTCCCGATACATCGACCCGTTTCCGCATCCCAAAGTTTAATAGTATGATCGCTGCTATTGCTGGCGATAATTCTACCATCGAAACTAAAAACAACCCCACGCACGCAGTTTTGATGTCCCTGGAGAGTATTGAGACATTGCCCAGTTTTAACATCCCAAAGCTTGATCGTGCGATCGCTACTGCTGCTGGCAATAATTTCTCTTTTGCACCCTTGATCAAGGGGGGTTAGGAGGATCGGACTACAAGCGACGCTATAGATTTCATCATCGTGACCGACAAATGTTTGCCGACATTGCCCAGTTTTGACATCCCAAAGCTTAAGGGTGCGATCGCCACTACCGCTTACTATGTTACCTCGGCGATCGAAGGCAATACAGCGAATCCAATTGGTATGACCCGATAAAATCGACTGTATTTTGCCCGTCTGCTTGTGCCAAAGACGGATTTTGCTATCATTATTTGCGGTCGCAAACATATCATCTTGAGGACTAAAAGCTACGGCAAGAACATTACCCAAAGCTTCGGTAAAAATCGAGCGAGATAGATCGCAATGGGAAAAATTGACTCCATGTAGCTTAAAATTCTGGAGGTTAGCTTGCCACACGGTTAAGCCTGAAAAATCATAATAGCTCAAATCTAGATCGAGGTAACGCAGAATGTTAATAACATTACCACTGAGATAGCCAGGCTGAAATGTAAGTTGACACTGTTGGATAAAATTGGATAGACATCGAGACAGTTCTAACGGCGTACCATAAACCATCATTAGTTTTTCAATGGCGGGCTTGAGGATTAACTGAATTTGCGTATCTCTGATGTATTCTGGAGCTTGAGCTTTAACTAAGGCGTGGGTGTTAAGTAGATTTATTTTATTTTGAGTCGTTTCTGCGCTGAGGCGATCGCATAATTGGGCGATAGTGTATTCCATGACTACTGGCTGCTGGGTATATTTATCGTTTTGAGCTTCAATTAGAGAGCGATTTTTTAAATCTTTTAATGCTGCAATTAATTCCTCTATGGGCGTTTCTGCTACCAAATCCGATTGCAATTGAGTTAGTAAAACTGGCTCGCGGTTAATAGCCAACCAGTACATAATCTGTTTTTTTAAATCATTTAATCGCTCGA
>JBCCNG010000230.1:0-6775 GCA_039025955.1 Cyanobacteria bacterium P01_C01_bin.72
CAGCCAGCAAATGAGGACTAGTTGCAGTTAGTTACTTGGGAACATTACGGTGTTAATAGCAATACGGAAGTAGAACATGGTCTCTATCACAGCAAGCGAGTTTATCATCAAGCTACAGAGAAACTTATAGCAAATTATCAGCCATATCAAGCCAATCTTGGGGGTGGTGTTTCTTGTGTAATTCCTTTGGCTTTGTGGGTGAAAGATGATCGCACTCTGCCTCACACGGAGGAAATAGAAGCAACAAAGGCGATCGATTATTCCCTCGAAGACCGCGCTACTCGTTTGGCAGCAATTATTTTAGCCTGGAATGTCTGGCAACATTTTTATCCTTATTTTGATGTAATAGCTGTAGATTGGTTGTCAGCACTCAAAATAGCTTTAGAATCTGCTGCGACAGATAAGAATACCGATGAATTCGATCGCACCCTACGACTTTTAGTTGCCAAGTTAGAAGATGGTCATGGCATAGTCCATGCACCAAATCGCCATAGTCACCGTTTTAGTCCACCTTTTATCTGGGATTGGGTAGAAGACAGTCTAGTCATTACTCATGTCTTACCGAATAGTGACATCGATCTAGAGCCTGGGGATGTAGTATTAAAAATCGATCGCAGATCGGCAGCAGAAGTAATTAGCGATCAAGAACAAGGTATTTCTAGCGCAACTCCCCAATGGAAACGTTATCTAGCTTTATGCAGAATATTAATGGGGAAAGAAGCAACTTCTGTAGAATTTGAAGTAAGATCGTTTACCAGAAAGCTAAAAACAGTTGTTGTCGAACGTCACATTTTGTATGCAGTGGAATCGGGCTTCTCACTATCCCTATTTTGGCAATGGCAAGGAGAAAAGTTGGTCGTTACCGATGTAACTACAGCAGCAGTAGGGAAGATACAGCCTAATGACATTATTGTGTCGATAGACGGACAACCCGCTCAAGATGCGATCGCCGAAACCATAGAGTCTCTTTCTAAACGGTTTCCTAATTGGTTTCCATATCAAGCAGAAGCAGACCAAATTATAGATGCTTTGGATGAGATAAAAAATGGCTCAAAAGATTCCACCGTTTTATTAGAAGTATAGTCTGGCAATAAAACGCTCACCGTAGAACTACCCAGAACGTTATCAAGTTGGAATCAAAAAGAACCTCTACCAGATAAAATTGAGCAACTGCAACCAGGAATTGTCTATTTAGATTTAGAGCGAATTGACGATTTAGAGTTTCAACAAGCTTTACCGCTATTAGAAACTGCTACAGGAATTATTATCGATCTGCGGGGTTATCCCAAAGTTTCCAAAGATATTATTGGACATTTAATCGACGAACCCGTTACTTCTGCCAGATGGCACGTTCCCGAGGTCAAATATCCCAATCGCACTCGACTCGATTTTGATTTTTCCAATTGGAGTATCGAACCGAAAAAACCCAGATTAAAAGGAAAAGTAGCTCTTATGACTAATGGTCGTGCCATTAGCTATGCCGAAACCTGTCTTGGTATCATCGAACATTATCAACTTGCAGAAATTATCGGACAACCCACCGCAGGAACAAATGGCAATGTCAACGAAGTGATTCTTCCAGGTAATTATAAAATTTGGTGGACGGGAATGAAAGTACTTAAACACGACGGTTCTCGCCATCATGGTGTGGGAATTTTGCCTACCATACCAGTAGAGCGAACTGTTCAAGGGGTTATCGAAGGAAGGGATGAATTTCTCGAACGAGCAATTCAAGTTGTCAGCAGTTGATCGCGAATGATGAAATGATAGTTTTACGGCGTGTGCAACTTTTTTTGGCGTTGCTGAATCGAGGGATGACTCTATAGAAAAGTTATTAGCTGCTTTTTCAGAGCTTACTTTGTATCTTTATCCTGATGGCTCAAGAGAAATCAGTTCTCTCAATTCTCTTCCAAGAGAAATTTTACTTCTGATGAGGATTCCCGAATCTATTTACATAGTTCCTCAGTTAGTTCCTGACTGACCTTAATCGCTCGCCCCCTGATCTTCACTTGATTCTAGCTTCTTTATTTCCTTGATGATTTTCTCAATGAGCGAACAGTGAGTCAAAATTCCTTACTCTCTCTTCTTTGCTCATAGATCGATCGCCATAGCTGAAGATCAATCAACTCAACTGTTCAATCAGGTTAGCAACTTTATCTTTAATTTCGTCTCGTACGCGGTGGAAAGTTTCGATGGGTTTACCGTCTGGATCTTCCAATTCCCAATCTTCAAATACTTCCTGCATTACCCACGCTTCAGGGAGGCTAGTACCACAGCCGCACATGGAGATCACAGCATCATAGTCCTCGGCTTTAAAGTCGCTTAAAGCATCAGAAGTCTGTTGAGTGAGATCGATACCTATCTCCGACATTACCTCGATTGCTGTGGGGTGAACTCGGCTTGCTTCCAGCCCTGACGAGGTAACTGCAATTTTATCTTTACCCAAGGTTCGGGCGAATCCTTCTGCCATTTGCGATCGACAGGAATTACGGCGACAGACAAACATTACTTTTTTCATTGTATTTTTTCGGTTTAAATCTATTGTTATTTGGCTTTGCGTTCGCTATAACGATCAGTTAAATAATCCACCTGATCTCTCAACAGCAGGGTAAATTTGTATAATTCTTCCATTACGTCGATCACTCTATCTCGATAGGGAGAATCTTTCATCGTCCCGTCTTCGTTAAACTCCTGATAGGCTTTGGCGACAGAAGATTGATTGGGAATGGTAAACATCCGCATCCAGCGCCCCAAAATCCGTAGGGTATTTACCGCATTGAATGATTGTGAACCGCCGCTAACCTGCATTACCGCTAAAGTTTTACCTTGGGTTGGTCTGACTGAACCTACTTTGAGTGGTATCCAGTCGATTTGATTCTTGAGGATTCCTGTAACGTTACCGTGCATTTCTGGCGAAGACCAGACCTGTCCTTCAGACCACTGGCTTAACTCGCGCAACTCCTGTACTTTGGGGTGAGTTTCTTCTACCTGCCCCCTCAATGGTAGTTCGTGGGGATGAAAGAATTTTACCTCTGCCCCCATGTCAGTAATAATGCGGGCGGCTTCTTCGGCGACCAAACGACTATAGGAGCGTTCTCTGAGTGAGCCATAAAGAAAGAGGATTTTTGGTGGACGGTCAATATTAGTCATGAGGTGAAGATAAAACGAACCTAGTACTGCTTACCGCTATGCACAAAGGCGTAAGTTTGCCGCATGTAGTAATAAGTAATAAGTAACAAGTAATAAGTAACAAAGGTGTATAGTTCGCCGCATATAGTACGACATCATCAGAGTTTCAGGGTAAACCAATGGTTACTCTGTTTAGACCTACCGACCTTAATCTAAAACACTCAATCTTTAGATTATCAGAGTATTTGAGACAAAAACTTTTTACTTCTCTCTTCTTGTGGCTGCGTAAAAAAGCGTTCGGGGGTTGCCACCTCAACAATCATACCCTCATCCATAAAGACAATGCGATCGCTCACTTCTTGAGCAAACCCTACTTCATGAGTAACACACACCATCGTCATCCCATCATTAGCTAAACTCCGCATGGTATCCAGTACTTCCCGCACCATTTCGGGATCTAAGGCTGAGGTTGGTTCATCAAAGAGCATCACCTTGGGCTGCATAGCTAAGGCACGGGCGATCGCTACTCGTTGCTGTTGTCCCCCAGATAGCTGCCCTGGATACTTTTGAGCCTGTTCTAAGATTCCTACTTTTTCTAGTAGCTGCATGGCAATTTCTTCAGCTTTAGCTTTAGAGTTGCGCCGCACCCAAATGGGAGCAAGGGTAATATTTTGCAGCACTGTTAGGTGTGGGAATAAATTGAACTGCTGAAAAACCATGCCCACCTCACGGCGAATGGTTTCAATATTTTTTAAGTCTTTAGATAGTTTAATTCCGTCAATAGTAATGCTCCCTTTTTGATAGGGTTCAAGAGCATTAAAAGTGCGAATAAAAGTAGATTTGCCCGAACCAGAAGGACCCATAATCACTACAACTTCTTGTTTTTTTACTTCCAAGCTGACTCCTTTGAGTACATGAAAGTTATTGTCGTACCATTTTTCAACATCTTGGGCGACGATAATCGAATCTGAGGGATTCATAAGTCAAGACAGAATATGAGGTTTTAAGGTGGTTTTGCTCTGCGGAGCTAGATTTTAATCATAGCGGATAGTTGATTGTTGATGGTTGATAAGTTAAGGGTGTGTATTGTTGCTCAAGTGGTTTTGAGTAATGAGTAAGAAGTAAGAAGTAAGAAGTAATTGTGACTTTATTTGTTTATTTATTAGAAGAGGTAGAAATAATTATAAAAATATTAATTTCAATTACCAAAAAGTTAAAAGCCAAAGAAAATTAAACTACTACCTACTACTTGGCTCAATCGTATTGATAGCGTGCGTGACATCAGTTAATAATTGCGATCGCGCTACTAAGCCAATTCATTAACAGTACTGAGGTATTGTTTTCGGTCTAAGAAAAATATCCAAAATATTAGGAAATAATAAATATTTACGGCAATACTCTTGTGTAAGGAAGTATCTTTCTAGATCTCCCAATCTCCAATCCACAATTCCTCGAAACGATGACTTAGACTATGAGGGAATTAATGAGAACAAATATAGCTAACAACAATGGCTAAAAACGTTATTTTGATGATTGGCGACGGGATGGGCTGGGAAATGACCCGTGCTAGCGCAATTCAGCTCCAGATTGAGGCGGAGATTGCTCAGATTCGGCAGGATGACCCAGGCTTGAGCAACGAGGAAATAGCGGCTCGCTTTATTGGTCGAACTCTGTCTGACTACTACACGGCAGGTAAGGGCGAGGGAACAAGCTATCAGAACTTATCGGAATATGCGATCGCCACGACGGGAAATACTTATATTGCGGGGAATAAAAGTAATTCGGCGCTGGTAAGCAATCCTCGATTCAGACCTAACGTTTTTAATCACAATACAGGACAGGCAAAGGTACGGCAGGGGTTTGAATTTGACCCCAGTGCAGCGATAGTTAAAGGCTTCGAGCCTAAGCTGCAAAATCTCATCAAAAAGCCGAATCATAACCCCCTGGACTATACATTTAATGAAGAGCCTGTAGTCGAGAATGGTCAGATTATTGGCGGTAACGTACTCATTTTTGATCTGGCTCAGGGGGGTAAAACTCCCTGGGATGCTAACTACTATCAAAATAGAAATAATCCCGCAGCAGATTTTAACCCTAACTATATTAAGAACCTCTACCCAGACTCAGCGGGAACGGCAACAGGACTCTATACGGGAGTCAAAACCTATGTTGGGGCGGTTTCTGTCGATATCTATGAGAAGGCGGTTAAAACCACTGGAGAAGTAGCCCTCAAGAGCAATAAATCCATTGGGGTAGTTAGTTCTGTACCCTTTAACCATGCTACCCCAGGTTCGGCGATCGCCCATGTAAATAGCCGTCAGAAGTATCACGAGCTAAGTTTTGATCAGGCAGTAGGGAATCGAGATGGTGACCCGACTAACGAAGTGGATGAGTATGGGCATCTAGTGGCAGATTGGGACAATATCTTTTACCAGATTGTCAATGAAACCAAGCCCACGGTGGTTTTAGGTGGCGGTCACTATTTAACTGGAGAGGGGACAGAAGAGCAGCCCAACGAAACCTACATTACCAAGGCAGAAATTATCAAGCTACGCAATGGTGAGTATGACTACACTTTTCTCGAACGGGGCAATAATGCCAGTCAAATTCTAGCCGATACCGCAGCCCAGCTAGATCCAGCAGCAGGCGATCGCTTATTTGGGGTTTATGGCGCCCGTGGACAGGGGGGTAACTTGCCCTGGCGCACAGCTAACGACGACTATAGCCGTACAGGTCATGGTGTTGCGATTAATCGCCTGACTGGTTCAATGAGGATTGTTCCCCCGCAGATTGGGGAAGATAGTTCGATTACGGAGTTTATTGCCCAAGAGTTGGATGCTAATCCTACCCTGGAAGAGCTAACCCAAGCAGCTTTAGACGTTTTAGAAGACGATCCTGATGGCTTTTGGCTGATGATCGAAGGGGGAGACATCGATTGGGCAGCCCACGGTAACGATATGGATACCCTACTCGGTACTCTCAAAGACTTTGACGAATCCGTCGCCGCTGTCCAAGAATGGATTGAAGACAATGGCGGTTACGAAGCCAACCTGCTGATTGTTACCGCCGACCACGATCACTATCTCACCCTGACCGATAACTTTCCCGAAGTACTGGCACAGGAACTTCTGAGTGTTGAAGCTGGCACTGGAATGACCATAAATTCTGATGTGGCACAATCAGGTCACTTTTGGGGCAGCAAAGAAACAGTGAAAAACGGCTGGGGAACTCACACGACGCGCCCCGTACCTGTTTACTTCCAGGGAGCAGGCTCAGAAATAATCAAGTCATTTGAGGGTAATGGTTATCAGGCATACGGCAAGGAAGTAGTGGGAGTCGGCAACTATATCGACCAAACCCATTTAGGTCTGGCGCAAATTCAGGCTCTCGGCAATCATAATCTTATTGACTTTGGCTGGCAACTGATTATAGTGCTGCTGTTAATTATCGCTTTCGGGGCAAGAGTTATGGCTAAGTTACGAACCAAATTAAAGGGGGCTAGAAGAAATTCTCGGAAGATTTATTAGTTGTTAGTTGTTGGTTGTTAGTTGTTAGTCGTTAGTTGTTAGTTGTTAGTCGTTAGTTGTTAGTCGTTAGTCGTTAGTCGTTAGTTGTTATGAATTAAGCCTTGAATAAATGCGATCGC
>JBCCNG010000231.1:0-6772 GCA_039025955.1 Cyanobacteria bacterium P01_C01_bin.72
GCTGTAAGATCTGGGAGGAAACTGTATTTGATAGCAGAACTTAATGTCTATTCAGGTTTACGGCATTCCTAACTGTGGGACTTGTAAAAAGGCGATCGCCTGGTTAAATGAAAATAATATTGAATACGAGTTTATTAATACCAAAGATCATCCTCCCGACCAAAAGGCGATCGCCAATTGGGTAGCAGCATTAGGCAGTAAGCCGATGCGAAACACTTCAGGCAAGTCCTATCGGGCTTTAGGGGAAGCTAGAAATAGCTTTAGTGACGAACAGTGGATTAATGCTTTCGCGGAAGATGCGATGCTGCTCAAACGACCACTTTTTGTTAAAGATAATCAGGCGGTATTGGTTGGTTTTAGAACTTCTGAAGCAGAATTAAAAGAGAAACTAGCAATATGATCGAAGCCGTAATTTTTGATTATGCCCAGCTCAACTGCCAGTTAAAATTTATCTTTGTTTCAACCCACATTTCGCGAGTTGCACTATACTTCTAATAACTTTCTAACAAATTTAATTCACACCAAAAATTACTCATAATCCCATAGCGGCTCGTGTTGCAAAGGTAATAATTCCAACACCAATTAATGTGATACCTATGGCTATAAAAATATATTTTTTCCCAGCCAAGTCCAGATCTAATTGAGGATTATTACCCTGAGTCAATTGTTTGCTACTATTTTGTATTCCCAAACCTGAAGTAATCATTAAAGGAAATGAAACAATCGTTCCTAGAATTTCAATAACCAAAAGTGCTAGAGGCATAGCATCGGGAGACACGGGAAACAGATGTGCTAAATCTAAAACGTACACGAGAAAGTAAGATAGACCAGCGATGAAAGATGCTACAAAGGCTAAATGATATCCCTGCCAAGCAAAATAAATTAGCAGTAAGCTAGCCAAACTTAGAGTAGTAAGAAAAGTATTAAAGCTTCCCAAAATCAAAGGATTAATATGAGCAAAGCTACGGGTTTCAATCAGTCCTCCTGGAACTAGACTTGTCAATAAGCCAGAAGATAAAGCTAGAAGAGCGGGAACTCCATATTTAATAGACTTTGTAGCTGGGGAAGATTTGTGAAGTGCAGTCATGTTTGTTACCTCAAGTATGAATTTTAACGAATCGATAAATGTGAATAACTGAGCCTGAACTAACGGATTCGATCAGGTTGATAGGGGGTTTCGTAGAGTAAATGACTTACCAATAGTTTTAGGAAAAACAAAGGTAGAAACCATTCCAGTCCTGGGGTTGGGTCAAACAGATATAGATTACCCAACAGTGCCAAGCTATAAAGTCCCAGTGCTAGAGGACGCTGCAAATACAAAGGAGTTCTCAAGATTGTGATCGATGAACCCAGCAAATAGGCAGATACGATCCAGAAGAAGCTCCAATCTGAGTCGCGAAACAATAATGCGACTAGAAAAATATGAACGAGATGAATGCTGACAAAAACTAGATGATTTTGCCAAGTTTGCCCTTCTCGATGAAACCACCGCTTAGCTGAAGAAGTGGCATTCGTTAGGACTCCGCCTAGCAAATCGAATCCTAAAAAAGAAATTAATCCTAATTGCAGATAAGTCGAATTTACAGCTAGAGTTTGAACATAAATTGGTGCAGCGATCGCCAATATTGTAGGTGGAACAAACTGTATTAGTAATTCGGCATTGGTGGCTTCTGTTCCAGTAATACGATCTAACAAGCCTGGTAAACCAGGACGAGGTAATAAATAATTCTTATCGCTCGACATTATCAATTTTGCCTCACAACAGTTGTTATAAAATCAAAGATAACAACTGTTATGATAGTTTGTCAAGACAACCGTGAAATCTATCTTTTTTGTTTTCTGATGCCCCAACAAGACAGACGTATTGAAGTTTCAGCAGCAGCTTGGAAAGTTATTGTCCGCGAAGGATTAGACCGTACAAGCATGCGAGCGATCGCCAGAGAATTGGAATGTACGACGGGAGTTGTCACCCATTATTTTCGCGATAAACAAGAATTGATTTTATTTGCTCTGCACCAGGTTACAGAAAAACTCAAACAGGCAATGGAGAAAGTAGCGGAGAAATCTGTCAGCGTTGATCGACTGATAGAAATGCTCTGTGCATTTTTACCTCTAGATAATGAAAGGCAAGAAATACTTAAAGTCTGGGTAGCATTCCTCGGATATGCAGTGGGTCGAGAATCATTAATGCTCGAACATCAAACCAGTGCAGGAGAGTTAAGGGAAGTAATCATACAGGAGCTAAAAGCATTACAGTCAGCGAAAAAGATTCGTCAAGATATAGATCCTGCTGTTGAAGCAAATACTCTCTTGGCTCTAGTGAATGGTATTGCTTTAGATTCTTTGATTCAAGAAAAACATCTCAATCCCAAGCAACAAAAAATGGTAATTCAACGCTATTTTGATAAACTTACTTTTTAGCTAGGGTCAGTAGGTATAAATAGAACCATTTGTTCACCCTGAAAATCTGATGATATCATAACATATCAACAGAGTTGATCGTTAGTAAATTAGAGTAGAGTGGGAATACTTTAACTACTGGAAAACTTTAAAAAGTAACAGTTAATAAGGTAAAGCTTGCTAGACAATATGAATTTACTAAACGAGATAATAACCAATTTTCATGAATGGCATTGTCAGACATTTGATGACGGGACTGTGATGCATTCTCAGAGATTTTCAGGAGAAATACACCGCCAGCTTAAAGCGTATTTTACCAGCACTTATAGTTTATTTTCTCAAGACAATAAAACCATAATCGTTAGTTATTTTAGTAATTATACTAATATTGCTATATTGCTAGAGAATTAATGCTTGTCAAGAAAGTAAATGAACTATAGTTTCTTGATGACCCTTCTAGCGATCGCAATTTAATGCATCAAAAGTGGTTCGGAAAAATTACCCGAACCATCAATCTAGCTCATCAATTCAATATTTAACTGGGACAAAGTTTTGGGTACTAATTGGTGGACGTTCGTAGTCTATTTCTTTTTGACGAGGGGGTAACTCAATTTTTTTCGGCGGCAATTCTTCATAGGGGACTGTTTTTAACAAGTGGCTAATACAGTTAAGCCTTGCCCGTTTTTTGTCGTCTGCCCCAACTACATTCCAAGGAGATTCAGGAATATCTGTAGCTGCAAACATATCATCCTTAGCCCTAGAATAATCTACCCATTTTTCTCTGGCTTTTAAATCCATTGGGCTAATTTTCCAGCGTTTTGTTGGGTCGTTGATTCTGTCTTGGAAGCGTTTTTCTTGTTCTTTGTCACTTACAGAAAACCAGTACTTAATCAAAATGATGCCTGAACGCTGAATCATTGTTTCAAATTCAGGGCAAGAACGCATGAACTCATTGTATTCTTCATAGGTGCAAAAACCCATGACTTTTTCTACCCCAGCGCGATTGTACCAACTGCGATCAAAGAGGACCATTTCCCCTGCTGCGGGAAGATGAGTTACGTATCTTTGAAAATACCACTGAGTTTTTTCGCGATCGCTTGGAGTACCTAGAGCCACAACTTTACAGACACGAGGATTCAAACACTCACTGATACGCTTAATTGCACCACCTTTTCCTGCTGCATCTCTGCCTTCAAAGATAACTACAATTTTCAAGCCTGCGTGTTGTACCCATCGTTGCAAATTAACTAACTCTATTTGTAGCTTGGCTAGTTCTTTTTCATATTTCTTTGTGCTGATCTTTTTTTCTTTGGCAACGTTGCCATGGGAATTGTTTTTGCTCATGTTACTAATTCTTGAATGTTGAGTTGCCCTGGCGTTACCAGATTGGGATAGATTCAGTAACGCCATAATTTGCCAGTTTTACTTATCCAACTTTGCTCATCTTTTCATCCCTAGCTTGACTTGGCATCGTTAATACATCAGCCTCTTTAAGCAAGCCACTATAAGCTTCCATCCCGTGTTCGCTAATATCTAAGCCTTTAATTTCATCTGCTTCATGAACTCGCATGCCGATAGTGGCTTTAATTATTCCCCAGACAATCGCGCTAAAGATCACGGTAAATGCGCCAACTGAAAGGATACCAATTAGCTGGGTTACGATATTACCACTGCCGAAGATGCCTACTGCTAAAGTTCCCCAAATACCACAGACTAGGTGAACTGACGTTGCACCTACAGGGTCATCAATTTTGATGCTGTCAAAAAATGCCACGGAGAAAACGACAATGACACCAGCGATCGCGCCAATGATTACTGCCGATAAATAGCTAACATCGTTACAACCAGCGGTAATTCCGACTAATCCCGCCAAAATTCCGTTGATTACCATCGATAGGTCAGGTTTTCCGTCTTTTGCCCAAGAAGTAATGGTTGCAGTAACACCACCCGCTGCTGCTGCTAAATTGGTAGTGACGGCAATGTAGGGGACGTTTGCTGTTGCAGCCAACTCCGAACCAGGGTTAAAACCAAACCAGCCAATCCAAAGAATTAAACAGCCTAATGTAGCAAAACCCATGTTGTGCCCAGGAATGGCATTAATTCTACCATTTTGGTATTTGCCTAGTCTGGGTCCCAAAAATGCTGCTCCAACCAGCGCAGCCCAGCCTCCAACGGAGTGAACCACCGTCGAACCTGCAAAATCTGCAAAGCCCAGTTCGCTCAACCAACCACCATCCCATACCCAGTGTCCTGTGATTGAATAGGAAACAGCAACGAGTAAAGTGCTAAAAATCAAAAATGCAGTAAATTCAATTCGTTCTGCTACTGCACCAGAGACGATAGTTGCTGCCGTAGCAGCAAAGGCTACCTGGAATAAAAAGGAAATCGCGGGAGGAACTGCTGCGGGATAGGGGTCGTCTCCATAGGGAGCAGGATCGCCATTAAAGAAGAATCCGTTTAACCCGATAAATTGATTACCATCGCCATACATCAGAGCATAACCTATTGCCCAATAGGCTAGAGTCGCAATTCCAAACACGATTAAATTTTTAGCCAGGATGTTGACCGCGTTTTTCTGACGACAGAACCCTGCCTCTAGCATGCCAAACCCAGCATTCATAAAAATTACTAGAATTGAACATATCAACAAGAAAACTGTATCTAAAATTATTCTTAGCTCATCAATATTTGCTGGGGCTTCAAAACCCTGGGCTGATGCAGCGGTATTCCAAAAGATAACTATTATTGCCGACAGCGGAATACAGGCAAGCCAATAGGGTGAAAAAGCAGCAAAGATAGCTTTTAACGGCTGAGGAATTAAAGTGTGAGGCAATAGCAATAAATGGCGATCATTTTTGCCTAATTTGCCTAAGGATGCTTTGTTCTTTGATAACTTGAAACGCATTGATTCTAATTAAAGTTGGGAAACGATTTTTACGACTTACTTATATGGGGTTAGAAACCATAGTCATATCTGATTTCCAACTATTGCTATTAGCGAGCTGATAACAATAGTTGAATTTTTACTTAGGGCGCGTCATTAATTGAGGGGAAGAATGCTTTTCCTAAAGGATACCGCTCTGCATATGAGAGCCATTTTAGCGAGATACAAGAAGGAAAATGTTCTGCATAGCAGAGCTACGGAGGTGAGGGCACGTGTCTTGAATTTACTTCAAGACCATGTGCCGCCCGTTATTTTTCGACGCAGTAGGTCGTTAAAAGTCGAGCGACCCACAGAGGCTAACGCCTCAGAGTCAGCAAAGCTGACGATGACGCATTAGCGCCGTTCGCCGTAAGGCGCAAGGGAACGCGCGAGACCGAAAAAAGCTCTTTTTTTTAATTGATGACACGCCCTAATTACAAAAGCCAAATTTATAAGACGCTATTTGATAAACAGCATTTCCTGATATTTAGGTAAAGGCCAAAGGGCATCAGCTAGCTCACCCTCCAAAACATCGGCACATTCTCTGATCTCATCCATCATCGGACGGATAGTTTGGGCAAAATACTGCATATGTGATTCTGTTGAGTCAAAATCTTCTTTGGTTAAAGCTACCGATAACTCGTCTGTCAGATCGACTATTTTATTAGTTAGCTCGGCTGCTTTTTTAGCAATCTTGAGATTAAAGTCAAGACCCAACTCTTTGAAACCAGTCATCGCTGAAGTTAGTTCCGTTACATACTTAATTGCCGCGGGATAGATTAAGGTTTTAGCGATGTCTACCACCAGCTCGGCTTCCACCTCAATTGAAAGAATGTACTGTTCTGCATACACCTCAAAACGACTTTCCAACTCTGTAGGAGAAAGAACACCAGTTCTCTCAAATAGTTCCTCAACGGACTTGTCTTTTAAATATGGCAGGGCGTCAGCAGTAGTAGGCAAGTTTAACAACCCCCGTTCTTCTACAGCCATTTTGTGCCATGCTTCAGAATAGCCATCGCCGCCAAAGACAACCGTACCATGTTCGTCCATAATTTCTTTGATAATGCTAAAGATAGCGGGTTTAATCTCAGTTCCAGCGGTTAGCTCACTTTCCAGCTTATTCGAGATCCAATCCAAAGAATCAGCCAAAATTGTATTCATGGCAATCAAAGGTCCCGCAACGGACTGATTAGAACCCACTGCGCGGAATTCAAAACGATTACCAGTAAAGGCGAAAGGTGAAGTTCGATTTCTGTCTCCAGAATCCTTAACAAACGAGGGTAGGGTAGGTACACCAAAATCCATTACACCATTGGGTTTACAGCCTGTCAGATCGCCTTGCTGAATCTGGTCAAATACATCTTCTAACTGCGTACCTAGATAAACCGACATAATTGCTGGAGGAGCTTCATTTGCACCTAACCGATGATCGTTGCTAGCTGTAGCTAC
>JBCCNG010000232.1:0-6770 GCA_039025955.1 Cyanobacteria bacterium P01_C01_bin.72
ATGTTCATCGCTAGATTCCGATTCTGCACCAAATTCAAACTCATCTTCCGATTCCATTTCCATTACAGGAAGTTCATCAATAGATTCCGATTCTAAATCACTATCAAGAGAAAATACTCCTGAAGGTGCTTCTGATTCTGTGGCGATCGCTGATTCTTCATTAAATTCAAACTCATCTTCTGAGTCCATTTCCATTACAGGAAGTTCATCAATATATTCTGAGTCCATTTCTGAATCACTATTAAGAGAGAAGGCTTCCGAGGGCGCTTCTAACTCAGTGGAGATCGCCGAGTCTTCATTAAAGTCAAATCCATCAGACTCTTCCGACTCGTCATCAGAAACTAATTCTTCCGCTTCTTCAGATTTATCATCTATTTCTGCAACATCAACAAGACTGGAATTGTAAGTAACAGAGAACTCATCTTCCATCAACAACTCATCAGCTTCTTCACCAGAAACATTTTCTATTTCACTAAGTGGTTGATTTTTGAATGCTTCCAATTCTTCTTGATCAAAAGCTCCAAACATTTTATCTACTGTTTCCAAATCAGGGATATTTTCATTCTGACTTGATTCAGATAAGTCTGAAGAGCTAGCAAAAGGATTGATATCTGTATCAATGATTTCTTTCGCTTCTTCTGGCGTATCTATAAAGCTTTGCGAATCTACTAATTCATCGCTAAAAGCTTCAGACTCTAAAGGTATTTCTGTTGAAGATTCTACTTTTACTTCAATTTCAACAATATTTTCTTCAAGTGGCGCAACTGTCTGCTCTAATATTTCGTCCTGTTCAGTTTCAGTCTGGACTTCTAAAATTGAAACTTCACTCTCTATTTCTGGGCTGGGTTTTGCAGTATCTAGCTCAAAATTTTGATTTAAAGGCTGTTCTGATTCTGTTGTGAGTGAATCAGAATCAGTTTCTTCTACCTTTATACTTTTGCTTTCTTCATTAGCAAATTGTTCAGCTTGACTTTCTTGATACCCGACTTCAACTACTTGAGCTTCGTTTAATTCTATTTCTTCTGAAATGCTATTATGCTTCTGACTTTGACTATTTATTAAAAATCCCGCAACACTACCTACAGATGCAGTAGCACCAACACCTAACAAAGCTTTTTTAAAATTCCCTTTTGCCAATAGCATTCCAACAACAATGGTCGCGCTACCAAAAGCGAGAGAAATCAGCAGAATTTTATTAACAACTTTAGATGATTCCATTTTATGTTAATTCAATATAAGTTAACTTATGAAAGAAGATATGTTTTCAGGCTAGTAGATGATTTCAACTACTTTAATTTGGCAAGCGCCGCAACCAAGGGTTGATTAATTCTGAAATACGAGAACTTCCTTCGCCCTATTTTTTTAGAGTTCCCAGATGCCCGCTTAAAACTAACAGTTTGTTATGTGACTGTCCAGTAATAAATTACCAACATTGCATCAGTGGTTAATGCTGCTCTAAGCTCTTGGTTGACAGGATAAATCAAGATTTAGTTGTCCATTAAACCTTCGTCGGCTTGCTAATTTCCCGATTGCAATTTGACAAATCGATACTAGGGTAATTTCTCTCGACGATTTCTGCATACCTGAGTATGGATTGAGTCAATTGAAACAAAAATGTATTATACTCAAGCTTTTTTTTGACGGACAAATCAGTTTAAGATAGTGATGTCGTAATAAAGCTTAATGTTTGCATTGATCATGGCAGCAAAAGTAGAAATATACACTTGGAGCAGTTGTCCGTTTTGTATTCGTGCCAAAGGGCTATTGGATAGAAAGAAAGTAGATTATACGGAATACTGCATCGATGGGGATGAGGATGCGAGAGATAAAATGAAAGTGAGAGCCAATGGCAGATCGAGCCTACCTCAGATTTTCATTGATGATCGCCATATAGGAGGATGTGATGATATTTATGCTCTAGAAAGAAAAGGCGAATTAGAAGCTCTATTGTAGAAGTGTGCTATTAAACGGTACTTTAATCATGTTAGTTAGAGCAAATTTGTTGGTATCAATGTTACGTTAATGAACGCATTATCAGTTCCCACTTGGGTAGTTCATGTTTCTAGCGTTTTAGAATGGACAGCAGCCATATATTATATTTGGCAGTACGGAATGGTGACGGGAGATCGTGTCTGGTATAGCTTGTCCTTTGCCATGTTGCCTGCCCTAGTTAGTGCTATGTGCGCCTGTACATGGCACTTTTTTGACAATCTTCCATCCTTAGATTGGCTGGTGATTTTACAAGCAGGAATGACAGTAGTAGGAAATTTTACCGTCTGTATTGCCGCCTGGGCTATCTGGCGCAGTTCACAAAAGAATTCACAACACAGTTTATCTAGGTCGGAAATTGAGCATGAATAAGGAAACTCTGTTCGCTATTTCTTTGTTTCCTTATCTCGGCTTTCTTTGGTTTATGACTCGTTCAGGGAAAACGCCGCGATTGGCTTTGATTGGTTTTTATGTTCTGCTAATTTTTGTCGTTATTACTATTCCCGCGGGAATTTATGCCCAGTTACACTATGGCAAACAGCTAGCTGACGTGGATTGGCTACACGGTAGCGCTGAGGTGTTTTTAACTTTATCCAATATCTTGGTCGTTTTGGGTTTTCGTCAGGCAATCATCAATCATCACCAAGGGAATACTCAATCATTAGATGAGAAACAAAACTGATTGTCAATTTTAGAAGAAAGATATTATTTATAGCTCCCATTTTTGCTCCACCATCAGAAAAAGTTTGGGAAATCTTTACCAAGGCAGTTTAGTTCCATCCCAAGAAAAGAATTCACCACTATCTTTTTGCTCTAAATCTGCAATTACCTGAGACAAGAGAGCCACTGTTTTGGTAACAGGAAATAACTTACCGGGAGGAACGTTTTTTTGAAAAGGTTGAGATAATCTAGTGTCAGTAGTACCAGGATGGAGTGCCACGACAATGGTTTTCGGACAGCGACGACCATATTCGATCGCCGTGGTTTTGAGAAACATATTTAAAGCGGCTTTAGAGGCACGATAGCCATACCAACCACCGAGGCGATTATCGCCAATGCTACCTACCTTGGCAGAGATACTGGCAAAAATACTGCGATCGCTTTTCTTGAATAAAGGCATCAGGTGTTTGGCAAACAATACCGCACCGACACTATTAACCTGGAAAGAATAAAGCAGATTTTCGGTGTTGATCTGCCTGAGGCTTTTTTCGGGTGCTAGATTCTCAGAGTGCAGGACACCGACACAGTAGATTACCAGATGTAGCTGCTTGACTGATTCCTGGATCTGCTTAATTGCAGGAACTATTTGAGATTCTTGGGTAACATCAACCTGAAGACAGGTGAGGCGATCGCCATATTGTTCTTGCAAGCTGAATAATTCTGAGGCTGTATCTTGATTACGGTAGGTGGCAAAAATATGCGTAATGTTATTCTCTTCCAAGAGCGATCGCACAAAGCCCAATCCGATACCTTGGCTAGCACCGATTATGAGAGCATTGCCCTGGTTTATTGCTGAACTCACTAAAATTGCTGATTAAGTTTTCTTTAAACATACTAGTAGAAAGTTGCCGCACACAAGCTTAACTTGTCACGAATGCCTGCCGACTGTGTAAATTTTTGTCAAGGTGGCTAGATAATGCTGAAATCCCTTAGAATAGGCGCTTAGACTATTAAATAAGGCATTTGTACTAGAAGTCATCATTCAAGCTTGAGGAAGTTGTCATTAGATATGATTCCGTTGCAGTTAACTTTAAAAAACTTTCTAAGTTATCGAGATGCAACTTTAAATTTTAAGGGGTTGCATACTGCCTGTGTCTGTGGCGCAAATGGTGCGGGGAAGTCATCATTGCTGGAGGCGATTACCTGGGTAGTCTGGGGCAAAAGCCGCGCTGCTACTGAAGATGACGTGATCAATGGTGGGGGCAAAAATGTTCGCGTTGACTTTGATTTTGGCTATGGTGGTCAGGTTTATCGGATTATTAGATCCCGTACCAGAGGTAGAAGTAGTTCTTTAGAGTTTCAGGTAGAAACTAAAGCAGGAAACTTTAGATCGATTACGGCAAAGGGATTGAGAGCAACCCAAGAAGAGATTATTTCTTGTCTCAAGCTAGACTATGATACTTTTACCAACTCGGCTTATTTGCGTCAGGGTAGAGCCGATGAGTTTATGTTACGTCGCCCTAGTGAACGCAAGCAGATCTTGGCAGATTTGTTGAAGTTAGATCGTTATGAGCAGCTATCAGGGAAAGCAAAGGATACAGCAAAGGAATATAAGGGAAAGATTGAGCAGCTTAAGCAGAGTTTAGAGCCACTAAAGATTGAGCTGGATAAGAGAAAAGAGATTGCGGCGGAGTTAGCCACCGTCAAACAAGAGTTAGCCCAATTACAAAAGGTTCAGGATGGCGAGCGCACAAAACTACAGCAGCTACAGGCGATCGAATATCAGCGCCAAACCTGGGAAAAGCAGCTAACAATGCAGCAGAGTCAGTATCAAAATCTGGAACAAGACTGCGATCGCGCGACGAGAGATATTAAAGGAATTAAAGGACAGCTAGCCGTCTTAGAGGGGTTGCTTACACAAGCAGGGGAAATTACTCAAGGATACGAGCAGCTATTAGCTCTACAAAGACAAGAGAAAGATTTATCCCTCAAGTTTGTTGCCCATCAGGAAGCGCAGCAGCAAAGACAGCAGCTAGAAAAACAGCTTTCGCAGCACAAAAATCAGCTCAATTTGCAGATTAATCAAACCCAAACTCGCCTTGAAAGTATTGAGCAGCAAGAGCAGGAAATAACCAAAGTCTTGGCAAAAGAGGATGATGTGGCAGCGGCTTTGGTGAAGCTGACTAATGCCCGTCAGCAGCTTACGGAATTGGATCGGCTACAGCAATATATTTCCCCTCTAGTGAAGCAAAAGAATGATCTCGAAAAAGAGATTAATCGCGAAGAAGCCAAACTCGCCGCCAGACTAGAGCAGCTACATCATGCAGCCTGTAAACTAACAGCGGATATCGAAAAAGTACCAGAGCAGCGTCATCAACTGCTAACTGTCGATGCTCAAATCAGCGAACTAGCTAAAAAGAGAGTTTATCGCGATCGCGTCAAGGAAAAAGGCACAGAAAGACGCTCTTTTCAGTCTAAGCTACAGGAAAATCAACGCATTTATCAGCGGCAGATTCACGAACTCCAGCAAAAGCTGCAAATGCTAGAACATCCCGACGCGATTTGTCCCCTCTGCGATCGCGAACTAGACGATCTGCATCGTCATCAGGTAGTAGAAAAAACGCAACAGCAGCAGCAAGATCTCAACGAGCAAATCTGGGTAATTAAAGAACAGCTATCTACCTGCGATCGCGAAATCCAGCTCCTAATTCAAGAGCATCGCCAGGTATCTCAAGAAATTTCTACTTTTGACTCCTTACAAAAACAGTACGGACAGCTAGAGGCGCAGCTAGAAGCCACTGAAGCTGTTTACGATCAGCTACAGGCAACTCAGTCAGAAAAAGAGAATTTAGAGCGATCGCTTGCTAGCGGTAACTATGCCGAGGATTTACAGACAGAAATCAAACGCTTGACGGGAGAATTAAGCACTCTCAACTATGATGAACAAACCCACGCTTTGGTTAGGGGAGAAGTCAATAACTTACGTTGGGCAGAAATCAAGCAGGCAAAAATTGAGGATGCTAAAAAACGTCAGGCAAAACTAGACGAACAAAAACCGCAGTTAGTTCAGCAAATCAGCGATCTTCAGACTAAGCTAGAAAAGCTACATATAAGCTCTCCGATTCAGCAGCAGATTAACGAGATTGACCAGCAAATTAATGTTTTGGGATATGATCGCACCACCCATCAAAACCTGTTGAATTCCCTGAGACAGTCCCAGTCTTGGCAGCTAAAACAACAAGAATTACAAAAAGCGCAGCAGGAACACCCTCAAGTTCAAGCAAAACTAAAAGAATTAGAGCAGTTACTTCAGACAAGACTGCAAAATAAACAGACAAGCCAGGAACAGCTACAGTATCATCTAGGACAAAAAGCCACCATTGTCGATTATCGTCAGGAAATAAAGGCGATCGAGCCGCAAATCCAGCAGCGTCGCCAGCAGCTAGATCAGTTAATTTCCCGTAGCGGTAGACTACAGCAGTCATTAACCCAAATTGATAATCTTAAGATCCAGCATCAGGATACTGAAAAACAGCTTAAAGATTACGAAAAACAACACCGTATCTATCAAACCCTAACCGAAGCCTTTGGTAAAAATGGGATTCAGGCATTAACCATCGAAAATATTCTGCCCCAGCTAGAAGCTGAAGCCAATCAGATTCTGGCTCGCCTGACGGGAAATCAGTTTCACGTCCAGTTTTTAACCCAAAAAGCCACTAAGGGAACATCCAAAAAGAAAACCAAGCTGATCGACACCCTCGATATCGTCATTGCCGATGCTGGGGGTACACGCCCCTATGAAACCTACTCGGGAGGGGAAGCATTTCGGATTAACTTTTCTGTACGGTTAGCCTTAGCCAAACTGCTAGCCCAAAGATCGGGAACATCTCTGCAAATGCTAATTGTCGATGAAGGTTTTGGTACTCAAGATGCTGAAGGTTGTAATCGCTTAGTTGGGGCAATTAATGCGATCGCCTCTGACTTTGCCTGTATCCTCACCGTAACTCATATGCCGCAGTTTAAAGAAGCTTTTCAAACCAGAATTGAGGTTTATAAAGATGAGCGGGGTTCGCGGATTCAGGTATCAAACTGATCCAAAGAACAAAGTAACGATAAAAACG
>JBCCNG010000233.1:0-6768 GCA_039025955.1 Cyanobacteria bacterium P01_C01_bin.72
CTCGCTAAGAGCGATCTGCCCCGAATGGGGCTGCGCCTTACCAGTCGTCTTACGACGAACATGCGGCGAATATCCGAAGGTGTATCCTTTAGGACTAAGCGCCTTTGTGCGTGTACGCACTGCGCTAAGAGCTAAAAATCAGTAAACTAGAGCGAAGCTAATTCACATCAGACGTATTTAATATTTCGACATGAATACCTTGCTATCTACTACATAATTAATAATCCTCCCCAGGCAAGTAACAGAGAAAAAACGATCGCAGCGATCGTTTGTTTCCCTAACAGCAATAAAGCAAATCTAAGAGACTGTTCCCGTGTAATAGTTAACAGAGTGACCAAACAAGGTAGCAATACTCCTGCTAGATATACCCCAGTTAAAACCTGCAAGGGAGTTAACATAGCCAAGGTTTCGGGTTCGGCAAATAATAGCAGTCCATCTTTGCGAATAGAAGCTAAAACAATAGGTAATGAGGCTTCAGGAGGCAGATTAAACCATCCCATCAAAGGATTAATAATATTAGCTAAAGCTGCGATCACTCCTAAGTAATTCAACCCAGAAGCAATAATAGTAATAACTAAAAAAATGGGAATCGCATTAAACAAAAATTGACTAATAGTTGACTTGGCTTCTCGCCAAATGATCGACCATCGAGGAAATTCTAAAAACGCCCTTCCTTCGATTAATAGAGGATTTTGAGCAGATTTGGCTTTAGGGTCGGAAATGATATAGGTATATATTAAAGTGGTTGCAGTTAGATACAGTAAGTAAGGAATTACCAAATAAGGTAACGAAGCCGCACTAAACACTCCTAAAGTTGCACCAAGCTGATAGGAACAAGCTGAACCAAAAGCGATCGCGGAAATACAAGTCCCCCTAGAACAACTAGAACAGGCACGGGTGCTAATCACCGCAGGAACATTACACCCCATACCCATAATTACTCGTACTAAATCCCGTCCCGATAATCCAAACGGACGGAGTAAAGGATCGAGAGCAATGGTAATTCGTTCTATCAACCCACTAGCTTTATATGCGCCCAAGAATAGGGCATAGAGAATGACTGTGGGCATCGCCCAAATAAACAGCAAAGGACTCATCGTTATCAGTCCATATTGACCTATTAGTATTTCTCTTAACCAGATGGGGAGTTGGGATAAGGGTTCAATAACGAGAGAGAGAGCACTTTGGACTAGAGGATCTGCTAAAGTCGCAAAGGAGTTAGCACCCCAGACAGCAATTATGGCAGGAATGAGTAATAAAGCGATCGCCAATAGCCAGCCCAGGTTCGGATGTTCTAACAGTGTCGGGTGGGGTTCAATATGCCAGCCAGCCCTTGCAGGAATCCATTGGGGGGGAAAAGGATGAGGTTCTTGCAGAGATGCCAAAATATAGTCTTTTTGTTCTGTAGTGATGTGACGAGCATCTACAGTGACAATACTCAGGTTAGAAGTTTCCTTCCATTCCCTAATCACTTGTTGAGTATAAGCTGTCGAGAATACCTTATCCCAGAAAGTAATCACCACAATGCCTCTTTTATCTGCCACCAAGGGTAATAAATCTGCTAAATCTCGGTCTATGTCAGTTGCCTTGACTATCAACAGCACGGTGTCATTTTCTTGTAGCTGTCTTAAAGCTTGCTTGGTAGTTACGCTGTCGGAACGATAGAGAATTCCAGGAGTATCGATAAATGTATAAGCTTCAGATTGATAAGTATCACAAGTCACTGTAGAACCGCGAAAATTGGCACTGTAGGCAGTCTGTCCTGTAAGAGAAGCAATTAGTTGGGACTTACCCGTACTTTCTTTACCAATGACCACAATACAATCGCGCTCTAATTTGGACGGCGTAAAGATGTTCATTTGGCTTTTTAACAATGGCTTTTTAGCAAACACAATCATTACTACAGCAAGAAAGATCGTCTAAGAATAAACCTTCTCGGCGATAGTCTTCCAAAGGAGTTGGATCAATTCCCAGACGTTGTGCGATCGCATTTCCGACCACGGCAAATCGCTGCCGAAATTTATAAATAAAGCAAAAAATTAGGTCGCCGTGACGCACTGAAGGACCGACGACAAATAATCCTGGAGTTAAGGTAGACTCATCCTCTTGAGTCAAGGATGCATGACCTTTTGACCAGTCAAATAGAGGCGCGATTTGTTTTAAGCTGCTATTAAATCCCGTACAGAGAATTGGCGATGTCGGACTAAACCACTGTTCGTACTCGCTCTCTACCACATATCCTTTTCTTACTTTTTTAACTGCTTCAACCTGCTGTTCTCCAATTAGTTTTAACCGACCCATAGAATAAGCTATTTCTAATCGTTTTAGGCTGTAGGGAGATAGAGAAACGCTAGGATCTGAGTCTAAGCTTGACCAGCTACTACTGCGATCGATCAACTTTACTTTTTTCCCTAAGGCTGCCAAATTTGATGCTGCATCGACACCGCTTTCATAGCCGCCGATAACTACAAATTCTTTCCCCTTAAGCTCTTTCCAAGAACGTATTTGGGAATTATGAGTACACAACTCTGCCCCTGGAAAGGGGGTAAAATTGGGAGATTGAAACTCTCCTGCTGCCCAAATAAGAAACTGTGTTTCCAGCTCACCCTGAGAAGTGTGGATGGTAAAACCCTTATTTCTAGTCAAAACTTTAACATCTTTCACCTCTGTCTCTGTTTTGACAGGCAGTTGAAAATGGTTTGCCACACCATCTAAATAAAAAGCATATTCTTTTCCTGAGAGGTGTTCTTTTTTAAAACTGAAGCCAGGAGAAGTGTTTAAAACTACTGCGTTAAGATCCAGTAGTCCAAAACCATGACTGGGAAACGACGGCGTAATAAATCGCATTTCTTCTGGCCAACGGCTAAAAGAAGCCCCCACTTGATGTCGTTCTAAAATGACAAAGTTTTCAATTCCTAAATCTTTTAAGACTACTCCACAGCCAATTCCAGCAGCACCAGCCCCCACAATTACAACTTCAAAGCGATGATTAATTTTTTTCACTCCTCTGATTATCTCGAATAAACGTTTTACAGTTAATGATAATCATTCTATAAAAGAAAAGCTTGGTTTCTAACAAATTTGCTTTCTAACAAATAATGTAGAATGCGCTTTATCTATCCTTGAGTTACAGAACAGGAGGAAATTTTCGCAATATTATGATCAATGGTTCGGACAGAATTTAATCAGTAACGAAAGAATAGTGTTTTAGCCTTGTTTGAGACTAAAATAGTCAACGATAAATTAGGCTTTATAGGCGTTCGTCAGAAAATGTCCGAACTATTGATGATGTTAAATCGCTTCGCCCAGCTTCGATGAGAGCGAGATCGCGTATCCGACAAGAATCGCATAAGCCGCAGGGATGCTCACCTCCCTGATAACAAGACCAAGTGTCGGCAATGGGTACGTTTAATTCTAGGGCGCGACGCACAATATCAACTTTGCTATCGGCGACTAAAGGGGCAATTAGCTGGGGCGCATTACCTTCAACTCCAGCTTTGGAAGAAAGGTTGGCTAACTGTTGAAAAGCCGCCAAATATTCGGGACGACAATCGGGATAGCCAGAGTAGTCTACCGCATTGATGCCGAGGTAAATTGCGGCGGCATTTTTTGCTTCCGCCAGGGAAAGAGCGATCGCCATAAAGACCGTATTTCTACCTGGAACATAAGTGGAGGGAATAACATCAGGCTGTAATCCATCCTGGGGAATAGTCATGGACTGATCCGTGAGGGAAGAGCCTCCCCACTGAGCTAAGTTGATCTCGCTGATGTAGTGTTCCTTAATTCCTAAAGCTTGGACAATCTTTTTGGCTGCGGCTAGTTCTTTTTCATGTCTTTGACCATAGCGAAAAGAAAGGGCAATTACCTCATATCCTGCATCAATCGCGATCGCGGCGACGGTTGCGGAATCTAGTCCTCCAGAAAGTAAAACTACGGCTCGATTCATAACTCGGATCTCCTGAAAAGCGGCTCTTTAAATCATAATAACGGAATGAGAATTGGCGATTTGCTCAGGAAAGCAATTGCCCTCACTGATCTAGATCCAGTTGATATATTTCGCGTCTGGATAAAGAGGTTAGCTTGGCTAACTGGCGGCTTGCTTGCGATCGGGTCATTCCTTGGGCTAATAACTGCTGAAACTCTTGTTTTAGCTCGGCTTCAGAGGTAATCAGACTGGTTTCTGCTGCGCCCCGCAGGACTAAAGTATATTCTCCCTTTGGTTGACGTTCATGACTATAGAGAGCGATCGCCTGCCCAAGAGTACCGCGCCAAAACTCCTCGTGAATCTTGGTTAATTCTCGCGCTAAAACAATTTCTCTTGTCTCCCCCGCTACCGTCGCTAAATCTTGTAGAGTCCTTAAAATACGGTGGGGTGCTTCATATAAAACAATGGTCTTAGTTTCACTGCGAAATAATTCCAAACGAGCTTGGCGATCACTTTCTTTCTGGGGCAAAAACCCTTCAAAGATAAATCGCTCCGTCGGTAAACCCGATGCGGCTAAGGCACTAATTACCGCTGTTCCTCCAGGAATGGGAATTACGGCAATCTGATGGGCGATCGCCTCTTGAACTAGCTCTACCCCAGGATCGGAAATACTTGGCATCCCCGCATCAGTAACTAAAGCGAGATTTTCTCCTCGCTGCAAACGACCAATCAACTCCTCGATTCGAGCATGGTGATTGTGTTCGTTATAGCTGATTTGAGGGGTAGAAATTGCTAAATGTTGCAGTAATTTGCCTGTGCGACGGGTATCTTCAGCGGCAATCAAATCCACTTCCTGGAGAATGCGAATTGCTCTGAGGGTAATATCTTCTAAATTCCCAATTGGAGTCCCGACTAAATATAATTTGCCCAATTTTAGCCCACTTACCGTTTTCAATTTGATTATGTCCTAGCCTTTATCTGTAATGCTATATATTCTATTTTTAGAACCGACAACTCTAATTTACATGCTGAATTTTCAATACTCTAGCCTGATCAATGCTCCTGTAGAAACAGTCTGGCAGTTTCACGAGCGTCCCGATATTCTCGATCTTCTAACCCCCCCCTGGCAACCAGTTAAGATCATTCGTCGTGAAGGTGGTTTAGGAGTTGGAGCAATTAGCGAATTCCGTTTATCTTTGGCAGGTATTCCCATTCCCTGGATCGCCACCCATACAGAATGCGAGCCAAATTCCCTGTTTGTAGATCGACAAACCAAAGGTCCAATGGAATCTTGGGTACATCGCCACGAATTTATCCCAGAGGGAAATAAAACTAGACTAACAGATGCGATCGCCTATGAAATACCTGGTGGCTTACTGGCAGAATTCCTCTTAGGCTGGTGGGTAGATGCTCGACTTAAGGATATGTTTCGCTATCGTCATGAAGTTACTAAAATCAACTGTGAATAGCAATCTTTTTTATTAAGACTCTATTTTATTTCATTTCATCTCAATTCAGAATTAACCAACAAGCTTGTATAGTCGGTATGTTTCTGATGTCAATTCTACAATATGTTCCTGTTCTAATAATTCGAGTAACTGCTCCAATTCATCATCATCATCAGCAATAAATGAATTAGATTTCCAAACAACTTCCGAACAATTTAAGGATTCAAAATACTGAGCCAGTCTCCAAGCGTCAAAAGAGCTACTGTGGTTAAATACTTCTCGATGAGCATCTATAACTTGTTTTGATTCTTTTCCTGCAAATAGGATTCCCTCGCCATGTCTTGTAAACTGCCACTCTTCTCTCAAAGTCGATATAGCACCACTTCTAGGTTTTCCCAAGAGGTTTAAATTTTGTGTTGGAAGCGTATTGCTGCTTACCACTCCACTGTCTAACATTGAGATGCCTAGTAGTGGCATGGATTTAAGAGACATGAACAATATAGACTGAATCTCTTCGGCGATAGTTTTCCCAGATGTAAAATATCTATTTTTAAACCGAGAAATTAGCTGTTTTTGAATCCGAGAAAAATCATTTAAAGTTGATATTAATGCTTCACCTTCGATCGTAGTTAATTTTGTCATCTAGTTTTTTTACTCCATCAACTATCAAGGTTTCTCGATTGTTCGGCTTCAGCAACTTCTACCCTATATTGAGCGGCTTCTTTTCCTGTTACTGTATATATTCTAACTGGAACACTGGTTAATTTTTCTCTAACAGCGGCTGCGGTTCGATGATGACCATCTTTGATGATCAGACTTCCTCCTATATCCACTGCTTCTATTGGTTGACTGCGATCAAACCCACGTTTTCTCAACTTTTTTCTTAGACGATCCACCATATTTGGACGCATTTCTGCTTCAGTCTGCCTGGATATTAATTTTTTAGGGTTGAGATCAACTATCGCTGGTAATTCTTCTGCTTCACTCATACGTAAGACTTAGGCTGAATAGCTAGATAATTGACCTAAAGATTTTTGAATCAAGATGGCGTTATTCAAACTATTTTTATTCAATGGTAATTTAATGATCAAGTATATTATTGACCATGCCATATTTGGTAAGGGTGGGGATCAAAGATGATTTTTACAGCTATATTGTGATCTAGATCATTATGTTCAATTCAACAATGAAGCATATTAGAGAAGAGATAGAGCTATGCAACAGATACTCTCTGTTACATTAGATTGCCCCCAGTTTGGTACCTGGGGGTTTTTTTTGGCAATTTTTTCGCTGGATTGTGCAAGACTTGGAGATCTAGCAAAATAATCTCTAGGGCGTGTCATCAATTAAAAAAAAGCTCTTTTTTTGAGGAGAGAATCAAGAATGCAAACCAAA
>JBCCNG010000234.1:0-6762 GCA_039025955.1 Cyanobacteria bacterium P01_C01_bin.72
AGATAAAAGCTTTGATCGTGCTGCTTTTGACTGTGGCAAACCTCAACTCAACAATTATTTAACAAAATATGCGCTGCAAAATCAAAAGAAGCATTATTCTGTTACCTTTGTCGCAACCGATGGCAACAGTAAAAAAATTGCGGGTTACTACTGTACCAGTGCTTCAACTGTTGAATTCAGCACTATTCCTAATTCCTTAAATAGAAAATCACCTCTATATCCCGCACCTGTAATGTTGATCGGACAGTTGGCGGTAGATCGTAGAATGCAGGGTGAAAGGTTGGGTAAAATAATGCTGATGCACGCTTTATCTCGCTCAGTCCGTATTAGTTCGGAAATGGGAATATACGCCGTCAGAGTCGATGCAAGAGATTTAGAAGCTAAAAATTTCTATCTAAGATATGGCTTTGCCCCTTTGCAAGATGCCGAATCTTCGCTAATTCTACCGATTAAAACGATTCTCGCCAGTCGTCGCTGATTACAGCATTATTTTTTAGCTAGTTTTTAGCTAACTGTTTGATTATTATTACGACGCCGTGTGCAACTTTCTACAGGAGAATAATGCTTTCAAAGAATTGTAGATAAATCTACACTTTTGAAGTCAAATCAAGGCTATTAGCCATTAGGCATTGGTGACAAGTTAAGAAAATGTACAAGTTGTCAAATGCAGTCCAGTTAGGAGATGTAGGAATTCTAAACTAAATAGCAAATATCAGTTTTGTCCCTAAGTGCGATCGCTAATAATGACATGGCACATTCACAAAAAAGCATTCGAGACCACGCCAGAAATAGAAGCCATCCCAACGTAGACAACAAAGCAATTGCTCAACAATTAGAAAATTTAGTCAAACCCTGCGTTTACAATCAACTAGCTTACTATCGCTCATTAGGAATGAGAGCTAGAATTCTAAGTCTACCGTTAATGTTGGCAGCAGTGTTAACGCTGGTATGGCGACAAGTGCCTTCGTGCCGAGAATTAAATCGAATGCTGGCAAGAGAAAATCTGCTGTGGGCGAAAGCTACTTCTGTATCACAGCAAGCTTTGTCTCAAAGGCTTTTAACCTTTCCTGCGTCGATGTTTCAGAAAGTGTTAACTGATTTATTAGTCACCCTTAATCAAAGATGGCATCAAAGAAAAAAGCGACGCGGACGCATTTGCGTCCCAGTCGTCGAAGACGACGATCTGCGCGTACGCGCTGCCCTTTGAGTGTAACTTATGCAAGCCAACATTTTGAGCGACTGTGGCTTGTTGATGCTTCGACCTTAGAGGCACTGTTTCGGAAGTTAAAAAGCTTAGAAAGTTCGACTTTGGGCAAACTTGGAGGACGAATATGTGCAGTTGTAGACCTTAAAACTCGTTATCCAATTCAGACTTGGTTTAACGACAAACCTTACGCTCACGAAAGTAACTTTGTGCCAGACTTGCTCAAACTAGTTACGCCTCAAACACTGCTGCTGCTAGACCGAGGATTTTGGAATTATGGGTTGTTCGAGCAACTGATTTTAGCTCAATCAGAGTTTATTACTCGTCTCAAAACTAATGCAAAATACAAATCTCTATCTGTTTTGAGTCAATCATCACATCATCGAGATACTTTGATTCGCCTGGGTACTGGTTATCAAGGTAATCCCATTCTGGATTTACGTTTAGTTGAGATTCGTCATGGTCGTAGCTGGTATCGATATCTTACTTCGGTACTTGACCCCCGTGTTTTACCTCCATTTGTGGTTGGTGATCTCTACTCACGTCGCTGGCGAATTGAAGAAAGTTTTCTTCTACTCAAACGATTGTTGGGTTTGAGTTACTTGTGGACTGGTTCGATTAATGGGATTAAATTACAAATCTGGTCAACGTGGCTTTTCTATGCTGTCCTCCTCGATCTCTGTGATGAGATTGCTGACGAGCTGACCTTGCCGACGAATTCTATTTCTGTAGAAATGGTGTTTCGGGGAATTTATCATTTTACCCAAGCCTTAAATCAAGGCAATGCTAGCAACCTTATTTCTTATTTAATTGCACCTGAAAATCGCGACTTGGGGATAGTTAAATTCTCTCGCCCCAAAAGAGCTAAACCTCCTCTGGACTTATCTCCAAGTCCTTCTTGACAACTGGCTTTCGAGCTTAACTTGTCACCAATGGCCAATGGCTAATAGCGCAGCGCATACGCGCAGATCGTCGTCAAGACGACTGGCGATGCAGTAGCATCGCGCAGCTATTAGTTTTTTAAGCGATAACTTAAAAATAGTTGCACATGAAGTTTAACATTGATCATTAAACAGTAAAAAATGCTAAATGTTCAACGATCAATGCTAATTGATAAATAATTTAGCCCTGGCGGAGTTTATCCAAGACGCTGAGATCTTCCATGGTCGAAATATCCCCGGCAACTTCTTCCCCTGCGGCTAGATTACGCAGAAAGCGACGAATAATTTTACCCGATCGCGTTTTAGGAAGAGCGTCAGTAAAGCGAATTTCTCCTGGACGAGCGATCGCCCCAATTTCTTGCACCACATGCTGTTTAAGCTCTTGATTTAGCTCGTCATTAGCACTATGAGTACCATTGAGAATTACGAACGCATAAACATCTTCCCCTTTAAGTTCATCGGGACGAGACACCACTGCTGCTTCAGCTACCGCAGGATGGGATACTAAGGCTGATTCCACCTCCATTGTGCCTAAACGATGTCCTGAGATATTCATTACGTCATCGACGCGACCCATTACCCAAAAGTAGCCATCCTCGTCTTTCCGTGCGCCATCTCCAGCAAAGTAGAGATATTTACCTTCTTTGGGGGGAATATGTTCCCAATAAGTTTTACGAAAGCGCTCGTCATTTTTATAGACAGTACGCATCATACTGGGCCAAGGATGTTTAATTACTAAATAGCCCCCCTGATTTTCGCCGACGGGATTTCCCCCCAGGTCTACCACATCTGCCACGATGCCAGGAAAAGGTAGAGTTGCCGAACCAGGTTTAGTAGGGGTCGCCCCAGGCAGAGGAGTAAGCATAAAGCCTCCTGTCTCAGTTTGCCACCAGGTATCGACAATGGGACAACGTTCGCCGCCAATAATCTTGTGATACCACATCCAGGCTTCGGGGTTGATTGGTTCGCCCACCGTACCCAAAATACGTAGTGAAGTGAGATCGCGACGGTTGGGATATTCGTCGCCCATTTTGATAAAGGCACGAATGGCTGTAGGGGCAGTATAAAAGATAGTTACGCCGTATTTTTCCACTACATCCCAAAAGCAGCCAGGATTAGAAGGACGGGGCGCACCCTCATACATTACCGTAGTTGCACCGTTGGAAAGTGGTCCATAGACAATGTAGCTATGCCCCGTAATCCAGCCTACGTCAGCGGTACACCAGTAGACATCATCGTCTTTAATATCAAATGTCCATTTAAAGGTCATGTGAGTATAAAGATTGTATCCCCCCGTGGTATGCACCACACCTTTGGGTTTTCCTGTCGTGCCGCTAGTGTAGAGAATAAATAAAAGATCCTCGCTGTCCATTGGTTCGGCTGGACAACTAGAGCTAGCTGCTGCCTTGAGGTCGTGCCACCAATGATCTCGACCTGACTGCATCGTGATTTCTTGTTCGGTTCGCTGTACCACCAAAACATTAGTAACGCTGGGAACATCTTCGGCGATCGCCTGATCGACCGCATCTTTGAGAGGGACAATCTTATCTTTCCGCCAGCCACCATCAGCGGTAATAACTAATTTAGCTGCCGCATCCTGAAGACGAGATTTCAAAGCCTCGGCACTAAAGCCACCGAAAACAACGCTGTGTGCTGCCCCAATTCTGGCACAGGCTAACATAGCGATCGCCGCTTCGGGAATCATCGGCATATAAATGCCCACGCGATCGCCTTTTTTTACTCCTAGCTGCTTGATCACATTTGCCATCTGACAAACTTCCTGGTGAAGTTTTTCGTAGGTAAAGGTGCGGGAGTCTCCTGGTTCTCCTTCCCAAATTAGGGCTGGTTTATGCCGACGATCAGTAGTTAAATGACGATCAAGACAATTGTAAGCAATATTAATTTTGCCGTTGACAAACCACTTCGCAAAAGGAGGTTGCCAGTCAAGAGTTTTCCCCCATTTTTTAAACCAGTGCAGCTCTTTTTCTGCCAGCTTTGCCCAAAAGCCAGTGGGATCTTTAGCTGCTAGCTGATAGAGTTTCTCATATTCTGCCATGCTTCTAATAGCAGCGCGATCAGCAAACTCTGGTGGCGGATTAAATACTCTTTTTTCTTGGAGGATTGATTCTATAGTTGTTTCTGACATATTTACTTTTAAACATCGGGCTGTTCTACAGTTATTTGTAACGCCGATTTTGCCAGATTGACTTTAATATTTACAAAGTTGCACAATATTTAGTATTTAGTGGGAAAAACTAAGTTTTGGGGTTTTATTGTCAGAAGGATTGTTGGGAGTAATGGCGATCTCCTATCTAATTTTGTTGATTGCCACTCCTAAAGTTGGCGCTTGACATAGCTTCAGCTGATTCAGTGCTTCATTTAAAGCTACGGTTTGAATCTTGCCTAAGCCAGTAACGACAATAATACCATCGGTTTTTTTTGCCAAAAGATTAACGTCAGCAAAGCCGATGATCGCGCAGAGATCGTAAATGACCAGATCGAAACTTTCTCTAAGTTTTTGCATAATTGAACTCATCTTATCGGAAGCGAGCAAGCGACTAGGATTTTGTGGGGCAGATGTATCATGATGCCCTGATGTGAGTAAATAGAGATTTTCTTCCAGCGGTAACTTGTGAATACAGTCTAGCCGCGCTATGGGATTCTTCTGGTTGAGCAGATTACGCAAGCCGATTGCCGCCTCTAGTCCGAAGCTTTTGGTGCAGCAATCAACGCTACGTAAATCCGTATCGACAAGCAACACTTTTTTGCCCATCGAAGCAGAGGCTCTAGCAAGATTAAGGGCAACAGTAGATTTTCCTTCCCGAGGGATAGCGGAAGTAATAACGACTGATTTAAGGGAGGTGTCCTGGACAAAATTGCTCTGATTAGCGGCAAAATTGAAAAAACCTAAATTGACAGCAAAGGAACGGAAGGCTTCAATCGATGAAGGGACGGCAAACTGGGGAATAGAGTGATTCAATACTAAACTATCTGAGTCAGTAGGGTCAGCCGTAATCGCAGTTACTGGCTTGAGAGCAGGAAATTTTCTGGCGCGAGGAATATAAGGGATGCTCGCTAAGATGGGTAGATTAGTTAACTGTTCGACTTTAGCACTGGTATAGATAATTTTCTGCTGTTTGTCCTTGAGCAGAGCAATGCCAATGCCGAAGATTGAGCCCAGGGTAGAGCTAAGTAAAAGATAATTAATGGTACTAACATTGTTCGTTTTCGGTTCCCTTGCAGGAGTCAAAAGCTGCCAGGGTGCTTCTTTTTGGGCCGCATCGATCAACAAGGAATCTTTCTGGAGAGTAAATTCGTTGCGTTTTTTATTGACTAAAGCTAGTTTTTGTTTGAGGTTGTTGTACTGGCTGGATACAGCAGACCATTCTTCCAGCTCTAGTCTGACATCTGCTGTTTCTGAAGCAATATTAGTTTGACGGCTTTCTAAGGCAGAGATTTGATTATTTAGCTTTTGACGAATATCTGTTTCTGCTTCCACAATTAGAGCGACAATGTTTTGTCTTTTTTGCTGGAGGACAGACATAGTGCCGCTTTCATTGTTATAGATCGCTGACTCCAGCGCCATCTCAGTATCGATTTTTTCTAACTCCTCCACCAGTTTTTTATATCGCGGCGTGGCTAAATTTAATGCCGTAGTTGATCTCCCCGATTGTGCTTGAAGTTCTCGTTCCAAATTGTTAGAGATTGACCGCAATTCTTGGAGTTTGCTGGTAATACGATCGCCTTCCCTAGCGATCGCATTAGAACTATCGGCGATCGGTTTGAGAGAAACATTGGGTTCAATAAAATTGTTGCTGCTGCGTAATTCCTTAATTTGGTTTTCTAAACTTCTTGCTTCTTCGGAAACCCGGGGGATCTGTCGATCTAAAAAGGCAATTCCTCTTTTTACTCCCGATAAGCGTTTTTCGACGCTGTAGTCAAGATAAGTCTTTGTTAGCACATCAATGACATCTGATACTTTTTGCTTATCAGGATTTTTATATACTACCAGCAGAATATTTTGTTCACTATTACCGCCAGAGATAAAATCAATGGTCAAATTGCTAATTAGCTCTTGATAATTTAATCCAGGATACTTATCTTGCAGAGATTCGACCGCCCGCGAAACCAAGCGCGGACTTTTGAGTATTTTAAGCTGAACATCGTCTAGCTTGACTGAACCAATTTGTTCTCTGGTTTCTCTCGACTTATCGCTGGTCGAAGTAACCCTTGTTTCAATATTGACGGGTTCTGATAAGATTTCAAAATTTGCCCTGTAGATAGGCGGCGTAATCAGGATTTTGAATAGAGCGAGAGATGTCAGGGTAACTGTACAGCCTGCAATCAGGGGCAGATGTCTGAGAATTGTATTCTTAATTTCACTTAAGTTAAGCCCTGACTCTGTATCTTCATATACAGGAGTGTTTGAATAATCAATTTTTTTTATTTCTAAATTCTGATTCATGTGCTTAAAATTACAAATTTTCTTAGATTAAATTAAAAACCTGTTAATCTTTGCTCAGCAAGTTGAGTGCTTATGTATTATGTAAAATACTTAGCCAATTTGCGGTGGTATAATGTTTGAAATATTAGACAAACCAGAAAAATATATCAAGA
>JBCCNG010000235.1:0-6734 GCA_039025955.1 Cyanobacteria bacterium P01_C01_bin.72
CACACCACCAATTAATCCCATATCGTGATAAAAGGGCAGCCAGCTAACTCCTTGGCTTTGAGCTGAATGTCCGAAAAGTTGATAAATTAAATTAGAATTACTAATTATATTTTGATGAGTTATGGCAACACCTTTAGGATTACCTGTAGAGCCAGAAGTATATTGTAAAAAGGCTATTGATTTTGAACCTAAATTATTAGCTTGAAAGTCAATATTATTACTTTCAACACTTTCAATTTTGTCAGTAAATAAACAATTTTCGGCTTCAATACTGCTAGATAAATATGTTGTTACCTTAGCTTCTAATTCCTTAACTGTTAAGACAGCTTTCGGCGTACAATCATCAACTATAGTTTCCAGACGAGATAGCTTTTGATTCCGCCGTGGAGGATAAATCGGTACGGCGATCGCTCCCGCATACAAACAGCCCAAAAAAGCGGTAACAAATGACAATCCCGCAGGATAAATCAATAATACTCTTTCTCCCTCAAGATTACGAGCGATTAACTCAGTTGCGATCGCCTGAGACTTTTCCCTCAGTTCTTGATAAGTTAATCTGTCGTCAGGCTGATTTTCCCCAACATAAAACTCATATGCGATCGCTTTTTCCGAATAAGTGGCGCGATAATCTAAAATATCTATGATAGTCGAACCAATATCTGTAGGTTTAGACAAAATAATGGGGCTAGTAGTCACAAGTTAGTAAAAAATATAAGTAGCGGAATTACTATTAAATAAGGCGATACCCTAAAGGACTTCCTTTGGGACTGGCACATACGCGCCTCTTAATCAGAGATCGCCATCAACAGCTAGCAATCATCTCATAAAATAAATGTACCACTGGCAACCAAAAATTATCAATAATAATTCTTATTAAGAATCCCTTAAGTACCCTCTAACACTCCGCACCATTTATCCCTTCTGCCCTTATATAACTCTGCACCTATGCCCTTTGTACACCTACATATTTTCGATTGACTTTATGTAACTAATAATCAATAGTGATATTTAGACTCCATTTTGGGAGATTACGAAATTAGTGCAAATTATGCACAGTTACTTTTTTATTGCTTATTTTCTATGAGATTTATATCTCCCTTTACTACTATTTCAACTTCTATTCTGGTGACAACTGCGGCGGTTAATTTCACTTCACCAGTGCAAGCACAACAATTAACCCAGATAACCAACATTGATGTCAGAGAAACAGCAGCAGGAATCGAGATTGTGATCAAAACTGCTGATGGTTCCAAACCTCAGTTTGTCGAAACTCCAGATAAAAATATTCTCTACATCGATTTAGTAGATGCCCAGCTAAATTTAGCTTCTGAAGAAAATTTACAGGTAGAAAACCCAGCCGAGGCGATCAAGTCGGTTACGGTGTCAGAAGAGTTTGCTGGTAGCGTTTCTATTGTCATCATCGGGACAGAAAGCCTACCTCAAGTCGAACTAATTCCTAATACCGAAGGTGGAATTTTTAGCGTGACGACATCTCCTGCAACCGCCCAAACTCCTGTCAATTCTGCCGAAAGTGAATCTTCTTCAGAACAAGAGATCGAAATTATTGTTACGGGAGAAGCAGCGGAAGATGACGGTTACTCCAGACAAGAAACTAGTATTACAGGAATACCTCAATCTATCTTAGATACTTCTCTCTCAGTACAGACTGTTCCTGAAGAAGTACTTGAAGATAAAAATATTCAAGATTTAAGCGATATCTCTGATTTTGTGAGTGGAATCAATAAAGGTGTTGTTCCTTCAGATAAGGCTGGAAGTTCATTTGTAATTCGCGGTTTTAGTGCTGTTGCAGGAAGAGAAAATATTTTACGCAATGGTTTGAGAGACGATACGATTCGCTTTATTTCAGGTTTGCCCAATATCGATAAAGTCGAAGTGCTCAAAGGTCCTGCTTCAGTCTTATTCGGTCAGGGTACGGTAGGAGGAACAATCAATTTAGTTACGAAAAAACCTCTAGATGAGCCATTTTATGAATTTAAACTCAATGCGGGCAATTTCGATACTTACGGTGGCAGAATAGACTTTTCAGATTCACTCGATAAAAATGGTGACTTGGCTTATCGCCTAAATCTCAGTTATGAAGACGAGGGGAATTTTCGCGACTTTCAAGAAAAAGAATTCTTTTTTGCTGATTTAACTGCTGCTTTAATCGCATCGGAAAATACAGAGCTTTATTTTGGGATTGAATATCAGAAAGAAAATGCAGAAGGTACTGCACCAGAATTACCTGCATCAGGAACGGTAATCGATAATCCTTTGGGAGAAATAGATATTACGGCTAACTTAGGCGAACCAGATCTAGCCGAATCAGAATCTCGTGTAACTCGGCTGAGTACGGAATTCAAGCACAAATTTAATGATAAGTTGCAGATACAAAGTCAATTTCTCGCTTCTTTTCAAGAAATACCAGAAAGTTTAGGATTTATTGGTGTTGGGCTGAGATTTGACGATAGAACATTTACTCGCATAGGCAGTTTTAATGAAACTGACAATCGAGTTCTGACGCTCAATACCAATCTAATTGGAGAATTTAATACTGGTAGCGTCAAACACCAGTTATTATTTGGTGCTGAATATGCCAAACAAGACTTGGAAGATAAACTCGACCTGATTTTTCCTGGAACAATTGACATTTTTGAGCCAGATAACGACTCTGATGATGTGGACGTTGATTTTCGTTTTCCACGTACAGACCAATTAACTAGCTTTGATGAATTTGGTTTTTACATTCAAGACCAGATTAGCTTTAGCGAGAGCTTTACCGTCGTTTTAGGTGGTCGTTATAATATCGCCGATACTGAATTCTTCGACGAATCACAGCCAGATCAGGCTAGCGACCGCGTTGATACAGATTTTTCTCCTCGTGCGGGAATAATTTATAAACCAGCCAATAATGTTTCTCTCTATGGTAGTTATACCGAATCTTTCTTGCCCAATGCGGGGCGTAGTCAATTTTTTAACACAGAAACAAATAGTACTGAATTTGGCGATGAACTTGTACCCGAAACAGGTAGACAATACGAAGTAGGTGTTAAAGCTGAGTTTGGTGACGTTATTGCTACTTTAGCTTTGTTTGATATTAAAAGAGAAAATATTGTAGATTTACAAACCCTGTCTTCGGATCAGATTGGAGCGCAAACCAGTCGGGGTATTGAACTAGATGTTGCAGGAGAGATTTTACCTGGTTGGAAAATCATTGCGTCTTATGCTCATACAGATACAGAAATATCAAGTAGCGATCGAGTTATTCTTGTAGATGAAGAATTGATTGACGTTGAGGGAAATGAGCTGGTCAATGTTCCTAAAAATGCAATAAGTCTTTGGACTAATTATTCAATTCAGAAAGGTAATTTTAAAGGATTGGGTTTTGGATTGGGTTTTATTTACGAAGGAGAAAAGCAAGGGGATTTAGACAATAGCTTTACAGTTCCCGATTATTTCCGTACCGATGCTGCTCTGTTCTATGAAAAGAGTAATTTCAAAGCACAATTGAATGTAGAAAATCTTTTCGACGTTAGATATTTTGAAAGTTCTAAGGATGAATTTCGCATCAATCCAGGCGCTCCTTTTACTATTTCGGGTACTGTGACGTTAGAGTTGTAATAATGAAAAATTTCACCATACTCTGGCTCGGTCAATTGATTTCTACCATCGGTAGTTACATGACGATTTTTGCCGTAACTATTTGGGTTTGGGAACAAACCGACTCAGCGACGGCTTTAACTCTAATTAGTTTTTCGGCTCAGTTACCTCGTATTTTTATTACTTTTCTGGCGGGTATAATTGTCGATCGCTTTAGTCGTAAGAAATTAATGATTTTGGGGGATACTAGCGCGGTGTTGGCTACCATCGCTGTAGGGTTGTTATACGTTACGGGCAGTCTGCAAATTTGGCATTTGTGTCTAATTGTGGCTTTACACGGCAGTTTTGGGCAAATTCAACAACTGGCTTATTCGGCTTCTATTTCATCAATTGTTCCTGAACAGGATTTAACTCGTGCGGGTAGTATGATTGCCGCCCTCGGCTACAGCTCGGCGATTATTGCCCCTGCTTTAGCTGGTATTCTCTATCCCAAGATAGATTTAGGGGGCATTGTGTTAATTGATGTTGTTACCTTTAGCGCGGCTCTAATCGCCTTGTTAATCACTCCCATCCCTTCCCCTGTCAAAAAGAAATTAAACCAAAAGGAAACAATGACCATCTGGCAACAACTAACTTTTGGTTTCCGCTACATTTGGCGCAATCCTAGCCTCCTCGCTATGGCGATCGCTTTTACTATGTTTGCTATCCCCAACGATATTAATAAAGCTCTATATAATCCGATGATTTTAGCCCGTACTGGTGGAGATTCTCAGATATTGGGTATAGTCACCACCGCAGCAGGTGTCGGCGGGGTTTTGGGTGCAGTAATCATTAGTATCTGGGGGGGATTCAAAAACCGCGTTAAAGGAATGCTCAATGGTTTTATTGGTGCGGGAGTAGGTAAAGCGTTTCTCGGCTTAGGCAGCAGTATTTTTGTGTGGCTTCCCGCACAATTTTTTGCCACGGCGAATACTCCTTTATTTTTAAGCTCCAGCAATGCTATTTGGTACGCTAAAGTACCATCTGAATTACAAGGAAGGGTATTATCTGCCGATCACCTGGTAGGTTTAATCGTATCCGCCACGTCAACTCTAATTGCAGGACCTCTAGCCGATTATGTCTTTGAACCAGCCATGCAGCCCGAAGGAGCTTTATCGGGCATATTCGGTTCAATATTCGGTATGGGAGATGGTTCGGGAATGGCTCTACTTTATGTAATAACAGCGATTTGGATGGCAGGAATCGGTATTGGCGGTTATTTCTTCTCTGTGTTGTTACGTGTAGACAAAATTTGAAGGCTTTTTGCAGGCGGAGAGTGCAGGGGGGCAGCCCTAAAGGATTAGCTTCTTGCTCAATAACCTCAACGGGGGGAAACCCCGCAACGGCTTTTCTCGCTCCGCTACGCTCCACGTCAGATGCGGAGGTGCGGAGGAAGTAAAACTTGTGCCTTATCTTTGCAAAACATTGGAAAAAGTAATCTAAAAAAAATTAATGATAAGAAACGATTGATCTTGATTCTGAAATACGCCTATATAAGTAGTTGCAACTATCCTGAGATATCTGAAATTGGAGAAATCACTAGTATTTAATTCAAGCGATATTGCCAAAAGATAAATACAAATGATAACCTATTTCATAAAGCTTGGCTGTCGGAAAAACTTCTCAAATAGCTGTTTGTAGGATATTTAGTTTTATACTTTTAAGTGATAATTTGCAATCAAGCAGTAACAAGACAGAAACCAATGCGGCTTCATACAATACTTCAACCAAGGCAGTAATAGAGTTAGATTGAGGCACGGAAATCCTATTCTCGACTTCAAAGCTTTATACGGTCTAGTTTCGTATTGTTTGAATGAAGCTAAATCGGACAGTCTACAAGACTAAACAATAGATTAATTAGGAGCAAGATTTTTATATGTTAGAAAATAAGTTGCTGAAAGACTTTTCAGCCGACACTTTTTCTACTATTAATGGAAGCCAGACTTTATCAGAGAGAACAACTGATTTAATTATCGTTGATTCTTCAGTAGATAATCTTCCATTCTTGATCGATGGTAGAAAAGCAAGTACAGAAGTAGTTGTATTAGATTCTCACCTCGACGGAATCGAACAAATTACTCAAGCTTTCCGAAACTATAACAATCTTGGTAGCGTTCATCTCGTAACTCACGGTTCCTCAGGAAGCCTTCAGTTAGGTTCTTCAGTTCTTGATAGTGAATCACTAAAAAGCGATCGCTTTGCTATTTGGTCTGAATATTTAGCGGGAACTTCTTTACTAATTTATGGTTGTGAAGTTGCATCGGGAACAGCAGGTGAACACTTTGTCCAACGCTTGCATGAAGTGACTGGGGCGAATATTGCTGCGGCTACTCACAAAGTAGGTAATCCCGCTCTTGATGGTAGTTGGGAACTGAACTACCAAGTAGGGGAAAACTTTACTGTAGAATTAGCTTTTACAGATAGTGCGATCTCAACATATTCAGGTACTTTCATTCAAGTAGATCTAAGCGCTAGCCCTACTACTTTAATTGAAGATGAAGGAACAGAAACAACTCTTACTATCACACTAAGCGAACCACCTCCAGCAGAGGGATTGCCAATTGAGATTAATACTGGTAAACAATTCGCTCTCGGGGATTTTGATGTTTTTCCTCCACCACCTCAAGCAACTGCAACTGGCGGTCAATTATTAGGCGGTAATGCGGATAATAGTGGCTTTACTTTCAGAGTCACAGCGCAAACTGCAACTATCTCTTTACCAATTTTCGACGATCCAGACCGAACTGCGAATGGTGCTGTTACAAATCCTGGTGATGAACTGCGTAACGATGATCAAGGTGAAGAACAAACAACATTCACTATTCAGCCTGGTGATGGGTATACAGTAGGTAGTAATAGTTCAGTTACCCTAACCTTACTAGATTCTAGTGAGCCCGAACCTGAGCCAGAACCTGAGCCTGAGCCAGAACCTGAGCCTGAGCCAGAACCCGAGCCAGAACCCGAGCCAGAACCAGAACCTGAGCCAGAACCTGAGCCAGAACCTGAGCCTGAGCCCGAGCCAGAACCTGAGCCTGAGCCTGAGCCCGAGCCTGAGCCTGAGCCTGAGCCTGAGCCTGAGCCAGAACCTGAGCCCG
>JBCCNG010000236.1:0-6722 GCA_039025955.1 Cyanobacteria bacterium P01_C01_bin.72
AGCAAGCAACCCCTTAATGAGAATAGATTTAGAGGGCAGATAAAAATCATGGGTTTTTTTGATTCACAAGTTGTTCAAGAAGAAGCTAAGAAGCTATTTGAAGACTACCAGTCTTTAATGCAGCTAGGAAGCGAATACGGCAAGTTTGACCGTGAAGGGAAAAAAATGTTCATTGAACAGATGGAACGTTTGATGGACCGCTACCGCATTTTTATGAAGCGTTTTGAACTATCGGAAGATTTTATGGCGCAAATGACTGTTCAGCAGCTAAAAACTCAGCTCAACCAATTTGGCATGACCCCACAGCAAATGTTTGAGCAGATGGAAACCACCCTCAAGCGAATGAAGGCGGAGATCGAACCCTAGTTTTCTAGTTCACTACAGGCAATTACTAGAGCTAAGATTACTTTAAAAATAATGCTGGCTCAATCAGGCGATCGCTTTTTAGCTAATCACATCAGTTAGTCACATCAGGACGACCAAATTGAGAAGCAGCAGGAAAATACTTAACTGGTTCATTTTGTAAAGCCTTCAACATAAAAGCACGCCAAACTGGTGCCGCAAAATCCCCTCCTGTGATACCTTTACCCATGCTCTGGTAGTTATCGTTGCCAACCCAGACTGCCGTAGCTAGTTGTGGCACATAGCCCACAAACCAGACATCTCTCTCAGAAGATGTAGTTCCTGTTTTACCTGCTGCTGGACGACCAATATTAGCCTTTTTACCTGTTCCACCATCCCCCAAAACTCCTTTTAACATGGTGGTTAGATTAGCCGTAGCCCAGGGATCTAACACCCGTTTTGGTTCGGGAGTATTGTCTAGCAGCACATTTCCTTTACTATCAGTAACCTGCAAAATAGCTGTAGTTTCTGAATACCAGCCGTTACTAGCAAAGGTGGCAAACGCTCCCGCCATTTCCAACGGCGTAACGCCAATTGAACCCAGGGGTAAAGATATTACTGGCTGCATTGGGCTTTCAATTCCTAACAGCCGACAAATTTCGATTACCTTTTCTAAACTTACTGCTTTACCTAATTTGACAGCAGGAATATTACGAGATTGAATCAGAGCCGAGGCAATCGACATTTTTCCTTTAAAATCCTTTTTTCCGCCGTAGTTTTGCGGTTTGTAAATTCCCCCAGGAATACGATAGGAAACAGGAGCATCATCAATAATCGTCCCAGGACTAAACTTGCCGCTTTCCAAAGCTGTATAGTAAACAAATGGTTTAAAGGAAGAACCAGGCTGTCGCCGTGACTGTACCGCACGATTAAACTGGCTCGATTGATAATCAACTCCTCCCACCAAGGCTTTGACAAAGTGAGTCCGAGGATCAACCGCCGCTAGAGCAACCTGATCTGCTCTCAGACCCCAACGACGCAGCATATTGTGGCTGTCGCGGACAGATTTTTCTGCCATTCTCTGAAAGTCCATATCTACCGTAGTTTGGACTCTGATTCCTCCACGCAGCACCTTCTCTTTCCCAAAGCGCTCTTCTAATTCCTTGGTAACAGCTTCAGTGATAAATGGCGATTTGCTTTTGCGCCAGGCGGTAGGCTTGCCAACTAATAATGGTGCTTGGCGGGCGGCGGCGGCTTCTTCGGGAGTGATCCACTTCAGGGTTTCCATTCTCGCCAACACAGATGCCTGTCTTTGCTTGGTGTTGCTGTAGTTGAGGAAGGGGCTATATTGTTCAGGTGCTTGAATTAAACCTGCTAACACCGCAGCTTCGGCTAAGTTTAACTCGCTAGCACTCTTGTTAAAGTAACTCTCAGAAGCAGTCTGAATACCGTAGTTATTGTGACCCCAATAAATTGTATTGAGGTACATTTCCAAAATTTCTTCTTTGGAAAAAACTTGCTCGACTCGAATCGCCAAAATAGCCTCTGCTAGCTTGCGGCTAAAAGTACGTTCTCTAGTTAAAAACAAGTTTTTGACTAACTGCATTGTCAGAGTAGAAGCGCCCTCAGAAACTTCTCCCTTCCTATAGTTAGCTAGGGCTGCACGAGCAATACTGTAAGGATTTAGCCCTCGATGACGATAAAAATTACTGTCTTCGATCGCCACTACTGCTAGTTTTAGTTCAGGGGACATCTGCTCAATGGTGGCAATTTCACGATTGGCTTCACCATGGAGACTGGTCATCAGCCTGCCTTTAATATCGTACACATAGCTAGTTTCTGCGGGAACATAATTACGCAAAACCCTGACATCAGGTAAATTACGAAAGCTGAAGGCTAAACCAACTAACCCTCCTGCTGCTACAGCACTTGTAACCATTGAAATGCCTAAGATTGTGCCGCCTGCAGCTTTTGCTACTCCCGAAAAGAAAGATCTGGAGCTTGCCTTGGTAGACTGAGGCTCTGGTTTCTGCAAAATGATTTCAGAAGACACGGTAATTAATTTCCTCCAGAGAGCATTACAGTAGAACTGCGCCAATTGTAAGTTACTGCAGCCAAACGCAAAGTGGCAAAATTTAGCAATATCTTTAATTCAGACATTTAATTTAGAAATAATAATTGAGAGAGAAAAAATGGACTGATAGCATTACCCATCTACGAACGCTTTAATTTTTAGCACTATGAACTTAAACTGTGAGCTAAATTTTAGCTTAGAACTTCTCAAATATGTCTCCCTTAAGCCAGCTTCGATCTCATTGGCACTGAATCCGATTCTAAAAACCTATTTTCAAATGATGTATCTCAACCAGATTTGATATGAGATAACTATATAGAGCAAAAAAAACCTCAGCTGACTAACTGAGGCATTAATATTCAGGAGAAATCAAGGTTGGCTAAGTTGCTTCAACCTGTATCTGTCTAAGTAACCTTTCCATAAATTGACTGAGTAAATTACTTTGCCACTTATAAAATTGCTTCTCATCAGGACAACGTGAAGACTGCTAGAAAGACATCCTCACGGTTAATCTTCTAGAGCATCTTGGCAACACCTTAAATTATGTAAATAAATGTAACAAATAATTCATATATTAACAAGGTAGGGGGCAATTAAAACCGAGCATGACGCTCTAATAGGTAAACTACTATTTACTACTCAATAATTTATTTATTTCAGGGGTTGCCGATGATTATTGCCATTACCGCTTTGAAAGGAGGAGTGGGCAAGACCACAACCGCTGTTCACTTAGCTGCATTCCTGCAAACTTTAGCGCCGACACTATTGATTGATGCGGATAAGAATCGTTCTGCTTTAGTGTGGTCTAAAGAGGATAAGTTACCCTTTTACGTGGCATCTCAAGCAGGCTCGCCTGGATTAATTAAGAAGTTCACGCATATTGTGATTGATACGCAAGCTCGACCAGAGCCAGAAGAGCTAGAAGATTTGGCGGCGGGAAGCGATCTGTTAATCTTACCCACAACGCCAAACCACTTGGATCTTGATACTACGGTCAAGGCAGTAGAGCTACTGAGAACCTTAAATGCTAACTACCGAGTCTTACTAACTAAGGTTGACTCCCGCACCAAAAATGCCAAAAATGCCAGAGAGTTTCTCAAAGAGGCTCAACTACCAATGTTCCAAGCAGAAATTCCCTTGCTGGTGGCTTTCCAAAGATCTCCTAGTTTAGGGGTGACTGTTAAAGATTATCCTGACCGTCGAGCCAAAACTGGCTGGTATCGTTACCAGGATATGGGCAAAGAGATTTTAGCGACGATGTCTGAAAATGCCTGAAGAGTAAACTATTGGGACGCTGATAGCTGATAGCGCGTAAGGGCGATGCTTCGCATCCAGCTCGCTAAGAGCGATCTGCCCCGAATGGGGCTGCGCCTTACCAGTCGTCTTACGACGATCTGCGCGTACGCGCTGCGCTAAAAACTATACAATCTTTAATCTGTAGCAAGCATTTGTGTATTTCATCTAAACTAAAACGGATAAAATATGGGCGTTAGAGCAACGGTGATGAGCCAAAATAAAATATTGAGCGGGATCCCCACCCGCATAAAATCGCTAAATCGATAGCCTCCTGGTCCATATACCATTAGGTTGGTTTGGTAACCGATGGGAGTAGAGAAGCTAGCAGATGCACCGATCATCATGGCGATCGCAAAAGGAGTAAAATTAATGCCCAAATTCTGCGCCAGAGCAAGGGCGATGGGAAATACTAAAGCGGCGGCAGCGTTATTTGTAATCACTTCTGTCAGCAGATTAGTCACGAGATAAATAACCGCTAAGGCTAACCAGGGGCTATCTCCTGAAAGCTGAATCAGACTACTGGCGATCGCACCTGCTGCTCCTGTAGTTTCCAGGGCTTTACCGATACTCAAGGCTGCCCCAATCACTAAAAGTACCGACCATTCAATGTTGCGAAAAGCACGAATAGAAGAACAACAGCCTGTTGCCAGCATCACAACAGCAGCCAAAACCGCCGCTTTCAGCATACTGAGAACTCCCAAAGCTGCGAGCAACACCATCAGCCCTAAGATAATCATGGCTATGAGGGCTTTTTCATGGCGCAGAGGCTCAGAATCAGGAATCCCGTTGATTAGATAAAAATCGTTAGAAATACGCTGCTGCGATACAAAGTTAGAGTTAGCCTCCAGTAGTAGCGTGTCTCCAGGCTGTAAACGAATACTCCCAATTTTGCCTGCTAAACGTTCTCCATTTCGAGCTACCGCCAGTACTACTGCGTTGTATTGAGTTCTAAATTTGCCTTCGCGAATCGTTTTGCCCAATAGGGGACAGGTATTAGACACTACTGCCTCGATTAAGCAACGCTTTGAACGAGGGGTGTCCAGCTTAAATACTTCGTCAGTAGCGGGCTGTAGCCCTCTAAGTCGGTGTAGATCGACAATAGAGTCAATCATACCGATAAATACCAGGCGATCGCCGTCTCGTAAAATTTCTTTGGGGCTAACGGCAGGAATAATTAACTGATTGCGAATAATTTCGACGACGTATAGTCCTGGCAGATTTCTTAATCCCGCTTTTTCAATACTTTTGCCTGACAGAGGACTATCGACAGGCACCATCATTTCCACCGTGTACTGTCTTACATCGTCGGTTTCGCTAATGACAGGCTTGCGGCTGGGTAATGACCAATGATGGGTTGTGTAAAGATAAATCGTCCCAGCGATCGCACAGGGTAATCCGACCACTGCTAAATCAAAGAGTTTTAACCCTGGTAGATCCGTAGACGAAATTAACAGACCATTAATAACGAGATTAGTACTAGTGCCGATTAAAGTACAAGTTCCCCCGAAAATAGCGGCGTAGCTGAGAGGAATCATCAGCTTGGAGGGGCTAATGCCCAACTTCCGCGACCAATCGCTTATTACGGGAATAAACATTGCCACCACAGGAGTGTTATTCAAAAAAGCACTCATGCCCATAACGGGGGGCATCATTCTCAGCAGGGCAGCATTTTGCCCTTTCGGTAGCCCTAAAACTCGTTGGGAAATCCAGTTCATTCCTCCAGTCTGGGTTAGTCCTGTGACGACGATGTAGAGTACCGCCACCGTGACCATACCAGGATTGCTAAAGCCAGCTAAAGCATCTTGCTCAGTCAAAATGCCGCTGACAAACAGAATGGCAGTTCCGCCCAAAAAAACCACTTCCGCCGATAAATTTGTCAGAGCATTAAAAAGGAAGACAGCAATGGTAATGGCGATCGTCGTCCAGGCTTGCCATCCTAGAGCGAAGTTCGGAGAAGTAGCGAGATTAGTAATGAAGCCGACTGTACAGACAGAAAAAAAGCCAATTAACCCAAATAAAACCCACTGTTTCCAGGTTTTAAGAGCAAAAATACGACGTGAAAGCCTATGCACCTCTATCATCTAGATTCCCTCAAGATTTGGCAATAAAGTAATTAGCTCGATGAAACCAAGTGTATCATAGAAAATTTTCAAATGTATTGAAATTCATTTGCAAATGAATTGCCAGCTAAACGTTAATTAATCGTGAATCGCTACAGAGTTGTCTAAACTCTTATTAGGTGGATCATAATCAATCATGAAAAAAGTTAATCAGCAGCCACAAGATTCAGAGCCAACCAATAATTTAGATTATTTAACCCAGCATAATTTTTTATTCAGAGATTTGGACTCCATCTTAATTGCGAAGTATCTTGATGCCGAGTCACTGACAGTTGAAAAGCTTTATTCGAGTCGTCCTATCTATACGGCATTTCGACCCGATACCGTCCTAGAACATCTTTACTTGGTAGTAGATGGTGGACCAATTGTGGTTCGCAGTACCCCTTTGGATCGGATTATTGCTATTACCTACAGCAACAGTTGTTTTGGGATGCAAAATCTGGCTTTGAGCTACGGTAATTTTTCTCGTGCCTTTCCTAGCTTAGTCGAATCTTACAAGACCACTGATATTATTAAGATTCCCGTGGAGACAATTCGCCTGATGCATCAAGAATCTGCGATATTTCGCCAGCGATATGGACTGATGTTTGAGCTACAGGAAAAATTCCAATATCATCTGCTCAACTGTAGTACTTATCCCCCCCAGGCAGTTGCCGCATTATTAAGAGCTTTAATTTATCAGGAAAGAGAATTAGGTAATCAACCCCAAGAAGGGATATTTACATTCGATTTGCCGATAGAAGTTATTGCCAAAGCCTGCCAGTTAAATAATCGTACGGTAGAGCAAGTGCTGAAGGGTTTAACCAAAGTGGGGATGCTTAAGCCTCACAAAGGGCAAAATGATTTGATTGCGGTAATTAATCCTGAAGAGTTAAAAATAGTATACGGCG